>CAZVDU010000053.1:0-25322 GCA_964625615.1 uncultured Pseudoalteromonadaceae bacterium
TTAAGAGAGGCAACTGAACAATGAACAAAGAAATTTTGTTAGTAGCTGAAGCGGTATCCAATGAAAAGATGGTGCCCAGAGAGAAAATATTTGAAGCATTGGAATTTGCAATTGCAAGTGCGACAAAGAAGAAGAATGTCGGTGAAATAGAAGTTCGCGTGAGTATTGATCGTGAAACAGGCGATTTCGACACATTTAGACGCTGGTTAGTTATTGAAGATGAACAGGAGCAGGAGAATCCGTTTGCAGAGATAACTTGGTCAGCTGCACAAATTGATGAACCAGAGATTCAATTAGGTGATTTTGTAGAAGAGCAAATCGAATCTATTTTGTTTGACAGAATAACAACGCAAACGGCCAAACAAGTTATTGTACAAAAGGTTCGCGAAGCGGAACGTGGCCAAATGATTGCAGAATACCAAGATCGCGTAGGTGAATTGGTTACTGGTGCAGTTAAAAAAGTTAACCGCGACAATGTTCTTATTGACTTAGGTAATAATGCTGAAGGCGTTATTTATCGTGATGATATGTTGCCAAGGGAGACGTTCAGACCAGGCGATCGTGTACGCGGTTTGCTATATGTTATCCGTCCTGAAGCGCGTGGTGCTCAACTATTTATCAGTCGTACGCACTCTGACATGTTGGTTGAGTTGTTCCGTATCGAAGTACCAGAAATCGCAGAAGAAACTCTAGAAATTAAAGCAGCGGCTCGTGATCCAGGTTCACGCGCTAAGATTGCTGTTAAAACAAATGACAAACGCTTAGATCCCATTGGTGCTTGTGTTGGTATGCGAGGTTCTCGTGTTCAAGCCGTATCTGGAGAGCTTGGTGGGGAGCGTGTTGATATTGTTCTTTGGGACGATAACCCTGCACAATTTGTTATCAATGCAATGGCTCCGGCAGAAGTTGCTTCGATTGTTGTTGATGAAGACAACGGCACAATGGATGTTGCTGTTGAAGCAGACAACTTAGCGCAAGCAATTGGTCGTAGCGGTCAAAACGTTCGTCTGGCTGGTCAGTTGACTGGTTGGGATTTAAATGTGATGACGCTCGAAGAAATGAACGCCAAGCATGAAGAAGAAACATCAAAAGTGCTTCATGTGTTTGTTGAAGCACTCGATATTGATGAAGAGTTCGCCACAATGTTGGCAGAAGAAGGTTTCACATCTCTTGAAGAATTAGCTTATGTACCAACCAATGAGTTATTGGCGATAGAAGGTTTGGATGAAGATATGGTTGAAGAGCTTCGCGGCAGAGCGAGAGCTGCTTTAACTACTCAAGCATTAGCAACAGAAGAGTCGCTTGATAATGCTGAACCTAAAGAAGAATTATTGAACTTACCAGGGTTGGAGCGTCATGTTGCGTTTGTACTGGCGAGTAGAGGTATTATCGATTTAGAAAGCCTTGCCGAGCAAGGTGTCGATGAAATAAGTGATATTGAAGAACTTGACGAGAAAACCGCGGGTGAGCTGATTATGGCAGCACGTAATATCGTTTGGTTTAATGAAGAATAAGGTCAACGGAGAACAGTAACAGATGGCAGATGTATCAATAGAAAAACTAGCCAGCGACATTGGCACCGCTGTTGACCGACTCGTTCAACAGTTCGATGCGGCAGGTATTAGTAAGAAAGCTGGTGATCAAGTCACCGAAGACGAAAAGCGCATATTGCTTGATCATTTAAGTAAGCAACACGGCGGTGATGGCTCAGGTGAACCTAAGCGCATGACGTTGAGACGTAAAACAACAAGCACATTGAGTATTGGTGGCGGCAGCAAAGGTAAAGCTGTAAAAGTTGAAGTTCGTAAGAAGCGTACTTACGTTAAACGCACTGATGTTGAAGAGCAGCGTTTAGCTGAAGAAGAAAAAGCGCGTTTAGAAGCTGAGCAACAAGCTAAACTGGAAGCTGAAAGAAAAGCAGCTGAAGAAGCTAAAAAAGCTGCAGAAGAGAAAGCACGCAAAGCGGCAGAAGCTCGTGCTAAAGCTGCAGAAGAAAAAGCTGAACGTGAAGCTAAAGCTAAAGCTCGCGCTGCTGCACAACAAGTTAATGATGACGGTTTAACTGAAAAAGAGCGCGAAGAGAAAGAACAAGCTAGAGCAGAAGCTGAAAAGCTACAGCAACAGCAAGAAGCAGAAAGCCAACGTAAACTTGAAGAAGAAGCGAATAAAGCGGCTGAAGAAGCGAAGAAGTTAGCAGCCGAGAATGAGAGACGTTGGAAAGAAGAAGAAGAGCGTCGTAAGAAAGCTGAAAATGAAGAAGTTCATATCACGACTAACCGTTACGCCATGGAAGCTGAAGATGAAGAAGATATCCAGATTGAACGTGGTGGTCGTCGTCGCAATAAAACAAAATCTAAGAAAAACGCAGGTTCACATTTGAAGCAAGCATTTAATAAGCCTGCAACACCCGTAGAACGTGTTGTGAAAATAGGTGCAACAATTTCTGTTGGCGAATTAGCGAGTCGTATGGCTATTAAAGCCACGGAAGTTATCAAAACCATGATGAAACTCGGTGAAATGGTAACTATCAACCAAGTTCTTGATCAAGAAACAGCGGTGTTACTGTTAGAAGAGATGGGCCAAAAGTACGAACTTGTTAATGACAATGCGCTAGAAGATGAGTTGATTGCTGATGCAACAGACTCTGATAAAACAACGCGTGCTCCTGTTGTGACTATCATGGGTCACGTTGATCATGGTAAAACGTCGCTACTTGATTATATTCGTGCTAGTAAAGTGGCAGACGCCGAAGCTGGCGGTATTACGCAGCATATTGGTGCATACAGTGTAGAAACTGACAATGGTCGTATAGCTTTCCTTGATACACCTGGACACGCAGCTTTTACAGCGATGCGAGCTCGTGGTGCAACAGCAACGGATATTGTTGTCTTGGTTGTTGCAGCTGATGATGGCGTTATGCCGCAAACAAAAGAAGCTGTACAGCATTCACGTGCTGCGGGTGTTCCTTTGATCATTGCTGTTAACAAGATGGACAAAGAGTCAGCCGATCCGGATCGTGTTAAAACTGAGCTTTCTCAACTTGAGGTTATTTCAGAAGAGTGGGGTGGTGAGCATCAATTTGTTTATGTTTCTGCTAAAACTGGTTTAGGTGTTGATGAATTACTTGAATCAATCTCTCTACAAGCAGAAGTACTTGATTTAAAAGCGGCTGCTAATGGCCCTGCGAGAGGTATAGTTATTGAATCACGCCTAGATAAAGGTCGTGGTCCTGTAGCATCAGTACTCGTTCAGGAAGGTCAGCTTAAGCCTGGTGATATCCTACTTTGTGGTTATGAATATGGCCGTGTGAGAGCGATGCGAGACGAAAATGGTAAAGATGTGGCCATTGCAGGTCCTTCAACACCTGTTGAAATACTTGGTTTGTCTGGTGTGCCAAATGCAGGTGAAGATGCACTCGTTGTTAAAGATGAACGTAAAGCGCGTGAAGTTGCTAATAAGCGCCATGTGAAACAACGTGAATTGAAACTAGCTAAACAACAGAAAGCTAAGCTAGAAAACATGTTTGCTGACATGGAAGCGGGTGATGTAAGTGACTTGAATATTGTAATGAAAGCGGATGTACAGGGTTCTGTTGAAGCTATTACTGAGTCATTGGTTAAGTTATCTACATCAGAAGTTAAGGTTAACATTGTTGGTAGTGGTGTTGGTGGTATTACTGAAACCGATGCGAGTTTAGCTGCTGCATCTGGTGCCATTGTTGTAGGCTTTAACGTTCGTGCAGATGCAACAGCACGCAGAGTTATTGAAAGCGAAGAAATTGACTTACGCTACTACAGTGTAATCTATGATTTGATCGAAGAAGTTAAGCAAGCCATGAGCGGTATGCTTGCGCCAGAATTCAAGCAAGAAATCATTGGGTTGGCTGAAGTACGTGATGTCTTTAAGTCGCCTAAGATTGGTGCGATTGCCGGTTGCATGGTTACTGAAGGTATTGTTAAACGTAATAATCCAATTCGTGTCTTACGAGAAAACGTTGTTATCTATGAAGGTGAGCTTGAATCATTACGTCGATTCAAAGATGACGTTCAAGATGTTCGTAATGGTATGGAATGTGGTATCGGTGTTAAAAACTATAATGATGTTAAAGTGGGCGATCAAATAGAAGTTTTTGAGACTGTAGAAGTCGCTCGTAAAATCTAGAAAACGTTAGTTTTTACATAACAATTTAGGCAGGTTAGTGATGTTGATTTATCAAAAGCGCTAACCTGCTTTGTGTTTTTAGCTGATCCAGAATGGTATTGCACCACTATAATATGAGAGGGCGTTATGGCCAGAGAATTTTCCCGTACAGACAGAGTCGGCCAACAGATTCATAAAGAAGTCGCTAGCATATTTCAAAACGAATTTAAAAATCATGATCCTCGATTGGGCATGATTACGGTTGCAGGAGCCGAAGTTTCGCGTGATTTGTCGCATGCAAAGATATTTGTGACGTTTTTTGAAAGTGATGAAGAAAAACTGAAACTTAATATGGAAATCCTAGAAGATAGTAAAGGTTTTGTTCGTACATTATTAGCAAAACGAATGCGAATGCGCGCTGTACCTGCACTGAAATTTATCAATGACAGTTCATTGGTTGAGGGCGTTAGAATCTCTTCGCTTGTCAGTCAAACTATCAAAGAAGATGAGGAACGTGCACGCAAAGCGGGGCGAGATATTGAGGAAGACAGCGAATAAATGGCTCGTCGACGCAAAGGCCGTAATATCAATGGTGTTTTATTGTTAGATAAGCCTATTGGCGGTTCCTCAAATCAAATCTTGCAACGTGTTAAGCGACTGTATTTTGCCTCCAAAGCAGGGCATACAGGTGCGTTGGATCCTCTTGCGAGTGGTATGTTACCTATATGCTTGGGTGAAGCAACCAAGTTTTCCCAGTTTTTGCTAGACGCTGATAAAACATATCAAGTGACGGCGACACTTGGCATCCGAACAACAACATCTGATGCTGACGGTGAAGTGGTTGAAGAGCATTCAGTCGACATCAGTCGAGAAGTATTGGAAAAAGCATTAGTGAGCTTTAGAGGACCCATAAAACAGGTTCCGTCAATGTTTTCTGCGTTAAAGCATAATGGGCAGCCATTATATACCTATGCTCGACAAGGGATTACTATCCAGCGAGAAGCTAGAGATATAGAAATCTACGCACTTGAATTATTGCGTTTTAAAGGCAATGAGGTTGATTTAAATGTTCATTGTAGTAAAGGCACTTATATTCGTTCTTTGGTAGATGACTTGGGACAATTGCTTGGTTGTGGTGCCTATGTCAGTAAACTACACCGTTCGCAAGTAACAGATTATCCTGCTGATAAAATGATTAGCTTAGCTCAGTTAGAGAAAGTCGCGGAACGGAGTAAAGGTAATTTTGACGAACCCTCCGATGCAGATTATACGACACTTGATCAGTTACTGTTACCTATGGATACAGCTGTATCCAAGTTCCCAATTGTTGGTTTAGATGAACAGCAGAGTGATTTTTATCATCACGGTCGTACAATTCAGTTAACGTCAAAAACATCGGGCCTTCATAGAATATTCGATCAAGAAAATACCCGATTCTTAGGTGTTGGAAATGTTGATGAGCTTGGCGTATTAAGCACTAAACGCTTAGTGGTTTATCCAAGTTGAAGATAGCTAATCTCGTCTATAGGATTAGTAAGTAAAATTACTTGCTATAACCCATTTCCTCGCTATAATACGCGTCCTTTCTGGCTTAGCTGAATTAGTGATCGGCAAGCCTTAATTCACTAGGAGAAAATTATGTCACTAAGTAAAGCAGAAACAGCTCAAATTATATCAGATTATGCGACAAAAGAAGGCGATACAGGTTCTTCACAAGTTCAAGTTGCATTGTTAACGCACAACATCAATAAGCTACAAGGCCACTTTGCTGATCATAAGAAAGATCACCATTCTCGTCGTGGTTTGTTACGTATGGTTAGTCAGCGTCGTAAGTTACTTGATTACCTTAAAAGCAGAAATGTAGAAAGTTATCAAGATCTCATCAAACGTCTAGGTTTACGTCGATAAGATTAGCTCTTAGAATATATTGATGAAAGGCACTCGATTGAGTGCCTTTTTTGATTCTCCTCTGCATGTTATTGACATGAATGATATATCGCTAAAACACCTCGAAGTATTAGATGGTGCGGTCGCCTCCATTTTAAAAAGCCATCCTGATGGTTTGAATGAATATGATTTAATACGTACTTTGTCTAAAGAGCCATACTCACTGCTGAGTACCCAAGCATTCACCGATAACCTCGCTCTATTCAAAACACACTTTATTCTTTTTAACGCCCTGTACAGGCTGCAACGTTTTTATCACGTTAATAAAATCGCACATATAGATATTGTTGTGACGCATATCAAACTAGCTCCTTGGTCTTCAAACGGAGTGTCGGTTGATGCTGATAATAAGTTGTATGATTATTATTCTGACTGGACGCATTACGAGAGCACATCGCAACAAGATGTTGACGACCTCATTGATTCTTTCTGGAAAAAAATGGGAACGAAGCAAAGCTCTACTTTAGTTTACTCAAAAGAAGATATCAAAGAGGCGTGGTTTATGTTGGAGTTAGATGAGAACACTACTGATAGGAAGCAGCTGAAGCGACGCTATCATCAATTAATGCATAATCACCACCCAGATAAAGGTGGCGACACATCATACACACAATCGTTATCAGAGGCATATTCGTTACTTATTAACATTCTCTAAATGCTACAATGTTCTTTGATAAAACTCATAAAATTATCTTCTGGCAGTGGCCTACTAAAGAAATAACCTTGAATTTCATCACAACTTAATGACTTCAATATGTCGAGTTGCTCTTGTTCTTCAACGCCCTCAGCAATGAGTTTAAGTTCTAAGTTACGACCTAGGTCGATGATAGTACGAACAATAGATTCATCGGCCTTTTCAGTTTGAATATGCCTTACAAAAGATTGATCTATTTTAAGCTTGTCGATATCAAACTTCTTCAAGTAACTCAATGAAGAATAACCGGTACCAAAGTCATCGATAGCTAACATAACGCCTAATTCTTTAAGTGATGTTAGTGTTTCAATTGTCTCTTCTTCGTTATAAATAATAACGCCTTCAGTTATCTCCAACTCCAAATTTTTAGGAGGCAATCCAGTTTCTTTGAGCACACTTGTGACTTTTTCCAAAAAATCATTTCTTCCGAATTGCCTGGGAGAAATGTTCACAGCGATCACTAAATCAGTGAAGCCTGCTTCAACAAGCTTTAGACCTTTTTTACAAGCTGTTCTGAGTATCCAATCACCTAACTTGACAATTAAACCTGAGCTTTCTGCAAGCGGGATAAACTCTCCTGGAGATACCCACTGGCCATTATTGTTCCAACGAATGAGAACCTCTGCACCGATAACCTTTTTTGTTTTGAGCGATAATTGTGGTTGAAAATATAATTCAAAGTTTTCATCTTCAATTGCCACTCGCATATCGGCAATGAGCTGTTGCTCATACTCCAAGCGAGCACCTAACTCGGGGTTAAATAGTATTTGTTCACTATTATCGTTGCGAGCAGATGTATCTAGTGCTGTTCTCGCATTCTTCATAATGTGGGTATAACTTGAGCCGTGTTCAGGTGCAAAGCTGAATCCATAATCTAGCTGAATTTGAGATTGGCAAGCGAACACGGTCGCAGCTATTTTCCTATTCATACTATCAACAAGCTTATGAATGCTTTCTTTGTTGAGATAAACAGTAGTTAAGAAAGCAAAACTCTTTTCCCCAATATGATAGATACAGCATTCATACGGGCACATTTGCATAGTAATCTGTTCAAGTGATTTTGAAACTTCTTTTGTCACTTGTATCGCTGTATCAATACCGCGCCCTGTTATCAACTGGCTGAATGACCTAATCTCAAACAAGCCCAATGTAAAGTTTTTATCTTGTGCGTAGAGGTTATCAACATCGCGAGCTAGTTGGTATTGATTCTTTAGTTCAGTTTCAGGGTTATGAAAAGCTAGGAAGTTAAGTTCACTCTCGGCTTTTTTACGATCTGTAATATCTGTTAAATGCATATCCCACTGTTTTTGATCTTCATGCCAATGAAGCTCACACTGGAACTCAAATGCTTCAATTTTAAATTGAAAGGATTCAAATGTATTTTTATCGTTAGAAAGAGTTTTAACTTGATATTGTTTTAAATCTGGAGAAAACAGCGCTACAGTTTGTTCTTCAGGCATTCCTAGTTTTTCTAATAGTTTCTCCGAAGCTGGATTTTTGAACGTAATTTTATTCTCTTCATCAATACTGATTATGGGGTTTGGATTTCGCATTGGAAAGAGCGCCAACCTCTGGCTTGTTGCCGAACTTGATAAATAAGCTTTAAAGGCTTTTGCAACCACATAAGCAATAAAAAGTGTCAATATACCGTAAGCAATAACAAATAATCTGACTAGCTCTAAGTCATCAAGAATGAATCTTTCAGACTCAGCGACGGATTCTTCTGTAATAGTTAATAAGAGCTCTATTTGTGGGAATGCTTCTCTTCTTATTTGTGAAATTTCCTTTAGCTGCTCCCTGGCTTTGACCCACTTTCCTTCTGTTCCAGAGGCTATCATGTTAGTACTAAACTCAAGACCAACTTGGTTGATTCTATTGGCTGCTAATTGCGTTTTCATTAACGGGCGAATATTGCCAAAGTTCTCAAATAGTTGCCTTAGTAGATCATCAATATTAATTACAACTTCTTTGAATTCATCAAGTCGTGCTTCTTCTTCATCGGCATAATATTCATAAAGAACACGTTCTTGTTCGGTCATATTGTTTGCTAATGCTCGGAGTAACTCGTACTTAGGGATTTCTTCGGTGATCAACTCATTAGTCATCGAAGAAACCTTATTGCCACGCCAATAAACCAAGCTACTAAAGGCAATACCAATAACCAATGTCAAAGCAAAAATATAATTAACTCTTTGCCCGTATTTAATCTTTATGTTTTTCATTAAGTAGGTATGTAGCCTTTGTAGGTTAAGGTCCGATAATAGGGCAATGTATAGTAGCGCATATGCTTGATGCTATGTGCAAAACCAACAGCGGTGAATGCACAAGATTAACGAACCATAAGACGCTTAGTAATTTTATGGATATCTTCGAGATTTTTCCAGAGCTTATTAAGCGCTGTTATAATAAAGTGACATGATTCGTGTATCTGCATTTGTCCAAGTTAATTTTTAGGAGCAAATCGCTTAAAAATCAAACCCTTTTATTGATAAACTTAAAACATACCTTCAATCGCCAAAAAGTACTTGCCTTAGGTTCTCGGTACTGCTAAAAAGTCAATCTGGTATAGGGAAACCTTATACCATACGTGTCAATGCATGGTTACAGTGTTCTTTTAAGTCAAGAGTAGGACGAAACATTCACTTCGGTACGTTATTCATTTCATTTTAAATTTTTCATATTATTCAGGTGTTTAGACCATGTTGCGTGATTCAATTAATAATATTCACATTTCTTCCGAAAGCGTCCTAATTACGCCCGAGCAGTTGCAAGAAAAGCTGCCTCTGGAAGAAAGTGCACTTAAAGAGATAGAAGTCGCTCGTAATACTATTTCTGACATTGTCCATCGTCGAGATCATCGATTGCTTGTTATTAGCGGACCTTGCTCTATCCATGATATTGATGCAGCAAAAGAGTATGCACTCAAGCTTAAAGAGTTGCATGAGTCATACAAAGATACTTTGTATATCGTTATGCGTGTTTATTTTGAGAAACCCAGGACAACTATTGGTTGGAAAGGTTTGATCAATGACCCGCATATGGATGGTACTTTCGACATAGAAACAGGATTAAGAAAAGCTAGAGAGCTATTGATTTGGTTAGCGGAGCTTGAATTACCTGTAGCAACAGAAGCATTAGACCCGATCAGCCCACAATACTTGGGAGAGTTATTCAGTTGGTCTGCAATTGGCGCTAGAACGTCTGAGTCGCAAACACATCGTGAAATGGCCAGTGGCTTATCAATGCCCGTCGGTTTTAAAAATGGGACAGATGGTAGCTTAGGAATTGCAATCAATGCTCTACAGTCTGCTGCAAATGCACATAGATTTATGGGTATCAATAAATCGGGGCAGGTTGCTGTTATAAAAACCCAAGGGAATCCCGATGGGCATATTATCCTTCGAGGTGGTAAACAGCCTAACTACGATTCTGTGTGTGTATCAGATTGTGAAACAGAGTTGAAAGAAAACGGCCTCAGTGCAGGGCTGGTTGTTGATTGTAGTCATGCCAATTCTAGTAAAGATTTTAGGCGTCAACCTTTGGTAGCGCAGAACGTTGTGAATCAAATACTCGAAGGTAATGAATCTATTATCGGTATGATGTTAGAAAGTCATCTCAACGCAGGTAATCAAAAAAGTGATGGCAAGTTATTGGGCGACCTTGATTATGGTGTTTCGATTACTGATGGCTGTATTGATTGGGAAACAACAGAAGAGCTGTTAAGTCTTACGCGTGATAAGTTAATAACTGTGCTACCTTTGCGTCTAAACCGCATGCGAGATGAATCAACTGAATGAAAGATGTGTCAAAGAGACCAATTGACTTAAATGCTTTACGTCAAGGGATTGATGAGGTTGATAGTGAACTCGTAGCCTTGCTCGCTAGAAGAGCGAGTTTGACTAAGTTGGTAGGCGAATACAAGAGCCAGACTGGGCTTCCAATATATATTCCTGAGAGGGAAACCGAGCTTATTGAAAAGCGACGTAAGCAAGCTGTGGAGGTTGGTGTTTCGCCTAGTTTGGTTGAAGATTTACTACGTAGGATCATGCGTGAGTCCTACCAGACTCAAAACGTTATCTATAAAAAGCAAAATACTAAAGTAAATAAAGTTGTTGTTATCGGTGGCGCAGGGGCTTTAGGTAAAGTTTTTGTTGATATGCTTCAACGCAGTGATTATCTCGTTGATGTTATAGATAAGGACGATTGGGAAAGAGCATCAGACGCATTCTCCGGCGCTGGCTTGGTTGTTGTCGCTGTTCCAATAAAAGTGACAGAAAATGTAATTCGTCAGTTAACGTCATTACCTAAAGATTGTGTGCTGGCTGATATTACCAGCGTTAAAAACATGCCTCTCACCGCAATGATGGAAGCACATGTTGGTCCAGTTGTTGGTCTTCACCCTATGTTCGGCCCAGATGTTTCCAGTTTAGTTAAACAAGTTGTCGTCGTGTGTCACGGACGTTATCAGGAGCGATATCAATGGTTTTTAGAACAGATAAAAACGTGGGGTGCTGTTTTAAATGAGAGTGAAGCGTCTGTTCATGATGACGCTATGGCATTCATTCAAGTGATGAGACACTTTACAACTTTTGTCTTCGGTGCTCACTTAGCTGGTGAAAACCCGAACTTAGAGCACCTTATTAAGCTGAGTTCTCCCATTTATCGACTTGAATTAAACATGGTTGGTCGATTGTTTGCGCAAGATCCTTCACTTTATGCAGAAATTATCTTTGGTAACAAGGAAAGTGTTGGGTTGTTAAAGCGATTTAGCCATCAGCTCGACAGTGCACTTGCTTTATTAGAAAGCGGTAACAAAGGTGAATTTATCAAACAGTTCTTGATCATTGGGCATTGGTTTGGCCCTTTTGCTAAGCAAAGTTTGCTTGAAAGTAAAAAGCTTCTTCAAAAAGCAGATGATGATAGGCAACTAAGTAATTAATCATTTAATACATAATGTCTTAAAATTATCGAATGGATGGTTTCAAGACACTCTTACTGTATTAATTATTCTGTAACGCTTTTGCTGCGCCTACTTTTGTAGGTATAACTTCTTCAGTAGGGTAACAGCCAAGTATTTTACAATGGCGAGTTATCCCTTTTAATTGCTCTATAGATTCTTGCATAGGGCCATCGTCGATGTTACCCATGACGTCAAGGTAAAACATTTCTTCCCATGGATTGCCGTTTACAGGTCTTGATTCTAACTTAGTCATGTTGATGTCGTTATTTTTAAGCACAGTCAATGCATCAACCAGAGCGCCAGGCGTTTGCATAGTTGACATGACTAAGGTCGTCTTCGCTGGGATCTGTAAGGGCACGGTAACAGCGTTTCTTGCTACGACGATAAAACGACTGTGATTTTCTTTTTGATTCGCCAATTGGCTGCGCAATTCTTTTAAGCCATAGAGCTTTCCACCTGCTATGCTGCCGATGGCCGCGATGTTGTTTTGCTGTGCTTCACTAACATGCAACATTGCTGATGACGTACTGTCACAAGGTTTAACTTCGATATCGCCGAGTTCGGCTAAGAAATGACTGCATTGAGAAAATACTTGAGGGTGCGCATAGATAACGTTGATTTGACTAAGCTCGGTCTTGCCTGAAACTAAGAGTGCGTGTTCTACCGGGTGCGTCAGCTCTCCAACAATACTTAAGTGAGTATGCTGTAGTAAGTCGAATACTTCGTTAATACTACCAGAGCTTGTGTTTTCAATCGGCAATACCGCATAATCTGCTTGGTCAGTTTCAACCTTGTTTATGATTTCGTTGAAACTCTGGCAACCTATTTCGTGTATTTGATTTGTTCGTCGCGTAAAGTATTTTCTTGTTGCTAAATAACTGTATGATCCGCGATCACCTAAGAAAGCAATACGATAAACTGGATCTTTGGATTCGGGGTTAGCATGTGCCGCGAGTAGAGCTTGTTGATTTAGCACGGACTCTTCGATAATGACGTGAAAGAGTTTAGTAATGAAGTGGGCGTTCAACCCTTTCTGTTGTCCATTTTTTATAAGCTTTATTAGGAGTTGTTCTTCTCGCTCCGGATCACGGACAGGAATTTGTGCTTTAATCTTCGCTTCTGCTACCAGATTCGTACAACTTTGTCGCTGCATCAATATATCGAGTAAATCGCTATCTAATTTGCTGATCGTTTCTCGTATTTCGTTTAATTCCGTATTAGTCACTGCTTGCCCTTAAACAAAAAACCTCCGCTTGGGAGGTTTTATAAGTATTCACTATTAAACCTCACGATTTATCGCGATGTAAAAAAGTCAATGCTTAATGTGATATTTTTCATATTTAAGACTGTAAGTATATCTTTACCTAAAGTCAATTTGAATTTGGTCAAATCAATCTCTTTTTGTTAAATGCACAAAGATTAATTGTCGTGGAGTAACTTGGTAAACATATCTTCAAGCCCGTTATGCTTGATTTCATATATCAGTGCCATCTGTCGACCTAGCTTTCCTTCAGGAAAGCCTTCTCGTTTAAACCAAACAAGGTAGGGGAGAGGTAGTTTCAACAACTTCCTACCTGCATACTTTCCAAATGGCATTGTTTGATTGACGGCTTCTTGAATAGCTTGTTTATTGCTCATGCATACTACTCTTCTGACGATTGCTTCTGCTGGGTTAACCACATGGATTCGTAGAGTCCATTCAGAGATAAAAGATGTTCGTGTGTTCCTTGTTCTACAATCACACCCTTATCCATTACTAATATATTATCGGCATCTACAATGGTTGATAGTCGATGTGCAATGACCAAACTGGTGTGGCCTTGCGCAAACTCTTTAAGTGCTTTTAAAATGGCTTGTTCAGATTGACTATCGAGTGAAGAGGTAGCTTCGTCGAATATCAATATAGGTGATCCTTTTAGTATCGCTCGAGCGATTGACACTCGCTGTTTTTCGCCTCCAGAAAGTTTTAAGCCTCGTTCACCGACTGTCGTATTCCCCTTTTCAGGCAAGCTATCAATAAAATGCCTAAGGTGCGCCAGATCAATGGCTTTCTTAACATCTGCGTCTGAAGCAGTTGGTCTGCCGTATCTAATGTTTTCAATAATTGTGTCATTAAACAATACAGTATCTTGCGGAACTATAGCAATATGATGGCGCAAAGAGCCTTGTGTTACGTTTGCAATAGATTGGCCGTCAATGGTGATCTCACCCTTTGTGACATCATAAAATCGAAAGAGCAGCTTAATCAACGTTGATTTTCCTGCGCCGCTTTCACCAACTACAGCTACTTTCTGACCCGATCGAATAGTAAAATCGACGCCTTTTAGTATGGGACGTTTACTATCATAACTAAATTCGACTTGGTTGAATGAAATGTCGGACTTGTTAACCGTTAAAGTTGTGGCGTTTATCTTGTCGGTTACTAGTGGTTTTTTATTGAGCAATGAAAACATGTTTTCTATATTTGCTAGTGAACCTCGAACTTCTCTATAGACAAAGCCTAAGAAGTTAAGTGGCAAGAATATTTGCATCGTAAAAGCATTGATAAGAACAAAATCTCCAATGGTCATGGTGCCCTGCGTAACATTAAAGGCTGCAAGCAACATCATGGAGGTCACTGCTGATGCTATTATAAGCGATTGGCCGCCATTCAATGCGAAGAGGGTCAAACGGTTTTTCCGTCGTGCAGATTCCCAATCAGCCAAGTCAGTATCGTAACGCTGAGCTTCAAAGCGTTCGTTGTTAAAGTATTTAACTGTTTCATAATTCAGCAAACTATCAATTGCACGAGAATTAGAACTTGAGTCGGCTTTATTCAATTCTCGTACAAAACGCGTGCGCCAATCAGTCGCTTTGACAGAAAAACCAATATAAAGAACAACAGCGCACAAAATAATGAGAGCGAAACTAATGCCGTATTGAGAGTAAAGAAGGCCAACAACTAATAGGATTTCTAAAAGCGTTGGACCTATATTAAAAATGAGAAAGCGCAATAGGAAACTAATTCCGGTCGTACCACGTTCAATATCTCTTGAGAGCCCGCCTGTTTGTCTGTTTAAGTGGAACTGCAAGTCCAAAGCATGTAAATGCTGAAAAACTCTTAAACCGATCCGTCTCATAGCTCTTTCGGTCACACGGCCAAAGAGTGTGTCTCTTATTTCGCCAAACAAGACATTTGAGAATCTTACCAAACCATAAGCCACGACTAGTGCTATCGGGATGGCCAAAGCCTGTTCTCTTGCTGCCTCTATATTTAAGTCGTCAACAATATGTTTGAGGATGAAGGGTAGGCCAACACTAGCTAATTTCGCGCCTACTAAACAAAGAATGGCTAGACAAACGCGAACTTTATATTCAGTAAGGTAAGGAATCAGTTGAAAGAAAACACGCCAGTTAAAGGGTGTGTCATCGCTAACGGGAAATCGATTTCTGCGCATGGAATAGATAGGTGGTCTGAGAAAGTAGCATTCTAACGTTTTATAGTGTCAAAAGATCAGATGTAAGAGATAAAAAGCTGACATCCTAACTTTTTATTTTAGGGTATGCTGTTCTTTGCTGTATAGATTTAGTTTTAACTAATGGGTTTTTGATCACTGCGCGCACTTTTAGGCTTATGAGATAAGTCAAAAGTGCACGACGAAGAGCTACAGACCTTAACGTGAGTTACTTAAATTCGATGATGAAATCATTCAAAGGTATAGTTTTCGAACATTTTTCTGAGCGCTAATTTGTTTAACTTACCTGTTGCTGTATGAGGAAGTTCATCGACAAATTCAACGCCATCTGGCACTGACAACTTATGTAATTTTTGCTTCATGTAATCGATAATCTCTTGATCTGTTGTTTGGCTGTCAGTTACTTTAACGACAACTAAAAGAGGCCTCTCAGTCCATTTAGGATGGTACCTGCCAATAACGGCGGCTTCAGCGATATCAGGATGACCGACGGCTGCGTTTTCAATCTCGATAGAGCTGACCCATTCACCTCCAGTTTTAATAACATCTTTTGTTCTATCGGTTATTTTTAGGTAGCCATTTTCATTAATACTGGCAACATCCCCCGTGTCAAACCAACCTTCGACGTCTACTGGACAATCCGAATCACCTGGTGTGGCTGATAACCCATAATAGCTGCTACTGACCCATGCCCCTCTGACTTTTAGAGCACCGCTGTCAATCCCATTCCAAGGGAGACTATTGTTATTTTCATCAACGATTTTCATTTCAATGCCAAAGATACCTCGACCTTGCATGGATTGTAATTCAGTTACTTGGTCAACAGAGTAATCTTCCATACCGGCTTTCGTACTGAAAATAGTTCCCAAAGGACTGGTTTCTGTCATTCCCCAACCTTGAATAACCATTGCATTATAATCGTGTTTAAAACGCTCAATAATACTTAAAGGGCAGGCTGCGCCGCCTGTACTAATCCTTTTAACCGTTGGGATCTTCTTGCCTGACTCATCAAGGTAATTTAATAATCCCATCCAAATTGTTGGAACTCCTGAAGCAAAGGTGACGCTTTCCTCTGTCATCAATCTTTGTAATGTTTCTCCATCAGCCATTTTAGGCCCTGGCATAACCATTTTTGTACCTACCATTAGGCTAGCAAATGGAATCCCCCAAGCATTCACATGAAACATTGGCACTATAGGCAAAACAACATCAACAGAGCGTGGACCTGTTGCGTCAGCTAGTGCGCCAGCATAAGCATGCAACAATGTTGAACGATGGCTATATACAACACCCTTTGGGTTACCTGTTGTACCGGATGTATAACACATACCGCTCGCTATTTTTTCATCAAATTCTGGCCAATCAAAGTTGTCAGGCTCGTTAGAGAGAAGAGTTTCATAACAATGAACATTGCGAATGCCTGTTTCTGGCATTTTTTCTGGTGTCGTCATTACCACAAAATGCGCTACTTTTGATAAGTGACTTTGTAACGCTTCGATCAATGGCCAAACGAGGATATCAACAAAAAGTATGTGATCTTCTGCATGATTGACGATGTAAGCGACTTGTTCAGGGAAAAGTTTCGGGTTAATGGTATGACATACCATGCCTGAACCCGAAATCGCATAGTAGAGTTCTAGGTGCCGATAATCATTCCAGGCCAATGTACCAATTCTATCTCCAAACTGAGCTCCTAACGTGCTTAGTACGTTTGCTAATTGCCTTGTTCGGGAAAAACAATCTTTATAAGTGTATCTATGATTGGGGTTATCAGCGGTAAAAGACACAATTTCTTGTTCAGGAAAATTCCTGTCAGCAAAAGTCAGAATTGATGAAATCATCAATTGCCTGTCCATCATTAATCCATTCATAACACACCTATATTAAAATTAGCTTGACGACTTATAAGTTAGACTTAGATAACTTAAGCCTATTAAAACGCTGTTACTCCACCATCAACCGCAATGCTTTGACCATTCATATAACTATTTCCGGGTGACAGCATAAGTACCATGGTATTGACGACCTCTTGAGGGGCGGCCAATCGTTTCATGGGACAACCTTTAGCGAGAAAGGCCCTATTTTCTTCAGTGTTGTAGCCATCTACATCTAAGATTGCAGTAGGGCTGTAGAATGGGCATATCGCGTTAACCCTAACACCGTGTTTTGCGTACTCGATAGCGGCTGTTTTAGTTAAACCTATCACGGCATGTTTTGCAGCACTATATGCGCCACCCTTAGGTGCGCCGCCTAAGCCCGCGAGTGAACTAACATTTAAAATGTGCCCACCACCTTTACTCAGCATAGCGGGTATTTGATACTTCATACCGAGCATGACGCTCTTAACGTTAACATCCATTTGCTGGTGAAAGGTTTCTTCATCTAGTTCGTGACTGGGTTTTGGTGTATGCGCAATGCCAGCGTTGTTGATTGCCATATCAAGTTTACCGAACTCAGACATAGCTGTGTTTGTTAAGTTCTTAAGATCTTGCTCCATAGCAACATTGGTTTGCAACGCTTTGACTGAGAAACCTTTTTCAACTAGTGCTTGTTCAGTCACTTTCAAGCCATCGGCGTTAATATCACCAATAACGAGTTTACAACCACGGCTACCGAGTTCGTCAGCAAGTAGCTTTCCGAAGCCGCTGGCGACGCCTGTTATTGTTGCTACTTTGCCGCTGAAATCTAACAATGAATCCATTAAGAATACCTTATAAAATAAATACTACTTTTTAAACCAAAGGGTTGGCTTTCACAAATTGAATAATGATTTCGGCGAGCTCTTCGCCCTTATCTTCTTGAACGAAGTGACCGCCATCTTTAATCACTGTATGTGCTTGGCCAGCACAGCCAGGGATCTTTTTCTGCATGTACTTATCACCGCCTGCCGTAACAGGATCTGAATCGCTAAACGCCGTTAAAAAAGGTTTATCAAACTCTTCGAGAACTTCCCATGCCTTCCTATTGGCGATAGTCTCGGGGTCATCGGGTGAAACAGGAACTAAAACGGGAAATTGTCGTGCGCCTTCTTTATAGCTTTCATCTGGGAAAGGGGCGTTATACGCGTTAATTATTTCGGGTGTTAATGGTGTGACTGTTGCACCTTTGATAATACCTGCCGCTGGAAATTTAGGTGATTCTTGAGAGAATTTTTGCCAATTCAAAAAAGCCTCACTAGGTTCAATATCACCAGTAGGCAAAAAAGTATTCGTTGCCAATACTCTTGCATATTGAACAGGATTCTCTGCGACTATTCTAAGTCCTAGTAACCCTCCCCAATCTTGGCAAACTAAAGTTACGTTCGATAAGTTAAGTTGCTTTATCGTTTCTTTTAACCAATTCAAATGGCGTTCGTAGGTATAGTCGCTGCGTTTTGTCGGCTTATCTGACCGGCCAAACCCAATTAAATCAGGCGCTATAACTCTATACCCTTGTGCAATCAGTGCAGGAATTGTTTTACGATAAAGGTAGCACCAAGAGGGTTCTCCATGCAGAAGTAACATAACTTCGCCATCTTTTGGGCCTTCGTCTAAGTAGTGAACTCTAAGTTGCCCACCTTCTGAATCATCAACTTCTAAATAATGTGGTGCAAAAGAAAACCCAACTAAATCAGCGAACTGGCTGTCAGGTGTACGTAAGTATTCCATTGATGCTCCGTCTAAAATTTGAACATTTATTAAACAATAAAATGTAAGGTCTTTATTAAGAAAATCAAAATCGTTACCTAAAGTCAAACAGAATTTTTAGCATATAACGTTAGTAAAAATGGGCATTCTAACCAGGCTCTATGGTTGTTTAATCTATTAATAGAACTTATTCGCTACTATAAAACCAATAAACTTGGTTGATTCAGACCTCTGCTCTAGACTCCTATCATTAACAATTTTCCAACAATAACGTGGCGAAGAAAGCACATGACTCAAATTAATTCTGATGCAGTTGATATGGTTCTACTGTCAGACCTTGCGCTGATAAAAATTCAAAATCCACCAGTTAATGCATTATCGAAATCGGTAAGGATAGGTATTATTGAATGTATTAATGCTGCGTTGGAAAATGAGGCGGTAAAGGCTATTGCTATTTCATCGGAACAATCACTGTTTTCTGGTGGTGCGGATATTTCAGAGTTCGGTGGTGAAGCATTAGACACGCCGCTACCTGAAGTTATAGATGTTATTGAGCAAGCTTACAAACCTGTCTTTGCTGTTGTTAATGGGCCTGCATTTGGTGGTGGCTTTGAAGTCGCGCTGGCCTGTCATTATCGCATTAGCTTCGGCGCTAACAAAGTCGGCTTGCCTGAAGTTAACCTTGGCATATTGCCCGGTGCAGGTGGCACTCAAAGGTTACCACGCTTAGCTGGGGTTGCTAAAGCGCTTGATATGATTGTTACCGGTAAACCGGCCCCCGTTGCTAGTTTACCCTCGGTGTTCGATCTTATTGTCGATAAGCCCGAAGAGATACTCGAACAGTCACTTGTCTTTATTAGAGGTGTTCTTGATGAAGGTGGTGAGATTCGAAGAACCTGTGAACTGACCGTTGACTCAGCTTCTGCGCCAGAGGAACTATTTGCACAGTATCGGCAAGGAATAGCAAAGAGTGCTCGCGGTTTTTATTCACCAGAGCGTTGTATTCAGGCTGTTGAAGCTGCTGTTAAATTGCCTTTCGTTGAAGGCTTGAAGAAAGAAGTCGAACTTTTTATCGATTGCATGAAATCAGCTGAGTCTGAGGCTCAACGTCATGTTTTCTTTGCTGAGAGAGCAGCTGGGCATGTAAGTGATTTTGACAAATCAACACAAGTCCGTGATATCAAATCCGTTGGTATCGTTGGTGCTGGCACTATGGGAGGTGGTATAGCAATGAATTTTGCGAATGCCGGAATCCCTGTGATTTTGCTTGAGCTAAAGCAAGAAGCTTTGGATAAAGGGTTAGGGCTTATACGTCGTAATTATGAGAACTCAGCGAAAAAAGGTAAGTTAACGGCAGAGCAAGTAGAGCAGCGCATGCGGTTGCTTCAAGGTTCAACAAATTATGAAGACTTCTCTAATGTTGACTTAGTCATTGAAGCCGTATTCGAAAAAATGTCAGTTAAACAAGATGTTTTCACTCAATTGGACAAAGTATGTAAGCCAGGGGCAATATTAGCAACGAACACATCCACATTGGATATCAATGAGATAGCCAGCATTACAAGTCGCCCACAAGATGTCATTGGCATGCACTTTTTTAGTCCTGCCAATGTTATGAAACTGTTGGAAGTGGTTAAGACAAAAGATACCTCGGCTGATGTTATTAAAACAGTCATGAAGCTCGCTAAAACTATCAGAAAAGTGTCTGTTTTAGTCGGTGTTTGTTTTGGTTTTGTCGGTAACAGAATGATTGAAACGTACGGTAGAGAATCAAACCGCTTGATGTTAGAGGGCGCTACGCCCGAGCAGATTGATCGCGTTATCTTTAATTGGGGTATGCCCATGGGGCCATTCACTATGGGGGATATGGCTGGGATTGATATCGGCTACTTTGTTAGAGAATCTCGTAGACGTTTTATCGAACATGATCCAAGTTATTGCATTGTTGCAGACAAGCTTGTAGAGCAAGGGCGTGTTGGATTGAAATGTGGTAAGGGGGCTTATCTATATGAAGCAGGGCAAAGAAAGCCAATCCCTGACCCTGAGGTTATCGACATCGCTAAGCAAGAAGCGAAAAGGTTAGGTATAGAGCAGAGAGAGATTAGTGATCAAGAGATCATTGAACGCTGCATATATCCGCTAATCAATGAGGGCGCTGACATACTTCGAGAAGGTATCGCAGCCAAGCCGAGTGATATTGATGTCATTTATGTCTATGGGTATGGGTTCCCTGTTTATCGAGGTGGCCCTATGCAATATGCCGATCATGTTGGTATCAAGGATGTTTATGACACCATGTGCCGTTACCAGAAAGACTTGGGTGAGTATGGTCAAGCATGGTTTAAACCTTCTCCGCTGTTGAAAGCGTTAGCGGAAGAAGGCAAGCAATTTTCTGAGTTGAATAAAGGGTAATGATTATGAAAGAAGCCGTTATCGTTTCAACAGCAAGAACACCAATCGGAAGGGCTTATAAAGGTGCATTTAATGACCTAGAAGCGCCAACTTTGGGTGGTCATGCTATAGGTGCCGCAGTGGCGAAATCTGGTGTGGATCCTGAACGTTTTGAAGACGCTATCATGGGATGCGCACTGACACAGGGCACGGGTGGAATGAATATTGGCCGTTTGGCTGCTCTTGCCGGTGGTTTACCTGTCACAATCGGCGGTATGACACTGGATAGGCAGTGCTCATCGGGCATGTATGCTATAGCGACAGCGGCCAACCAAATCGTCAATGATGGTGTTGGCGTTATGGTTGCTGGAGGTTTGGATTCAATCAGTCTCGTTCAAAATAAAAAGATGAATACACATCGCATGATTGATCCTATGTTGGTTAAAAAGCATAAAGACATATATATGCCTATGCTGCAAACAGCTGAGGTTGTGGCGAATCGTTATGGAATTAGCCGAGAAGCTCAAGATGAATATGGTTACCAAAGTCAAATGCGTACTGCTGAAGCGCAGGCAAAGGGAGTATTTGACGATGAGATTGTGCCTATTACAGCCAATAAAGTCGTTGTCGACAAAGAAACCGGTGACCAGAGCCATCATGAGGTGACGTTGGCAAAAGACGAGGGCAACCGTCCTGAGACAAATCTAGAGGGTTTATCCAGCTTAAATCCTGTCGTTGAGGGTGGTGTTATAACTGCAGGAAATGCAAGTCAACTATCAGATGGAGCTTCAGCCTGTGTGTTGATGGATAGTCAACTGGCTGAGCAACTGAATGTAGCGCCATTAGGTGCTTATCGAGGTATAGCAGTAGCAGGTTGCGAACCTGACGAAATGGGCATTGGCCCTGTATTTGCCGTACCTAAGCTGCTTAAGCATCATGGGTTGAGCATCAATGATATTGGCTTGTGGGAATTAAACGAAGCTTTTGCTGTACAAGTACTTTATTGTCGGGACAAATTAGGTATTGATAACGACAAGCTCAACGTAAATGGTGGTGCGATTTCAATAGGTCATCCATATGGCATGAGTGGATCAAGAATGGTTGGACATGCACTATTAGAAGGCAAAAGGCGTGGTGTGAAATATGTCGTTTGCACCATGTGTATTGGTGGTGGTATGGGTGCCGCAGGACTTTTCGAAGTCTACTAGAGCATGTTGCTTTAACAGCGAGAATTTAAGATTAAGACATTTAAGAGGTAAAGTATGGAAGGGTTTAAAGCACCAGTAAAAGATGCACTTTTCGTGATGAATGAGTTGCTGGGCTATGAAGAACATTATGCTGGGTTAGGTTATGATGATGCCAGCCCAGACATGGTGCAAGCTATCTTTTCAGAAGCAGCGAAGTTCGCTGAAAATGTCCTGGCACCGATTAATGCCAGCGGTGATGAAGAAGGTTGCCAATGGGAAGATGGTGAGGTCACCACTCCAACGGGTTTCAAAGAAGCTTATCAACAATATGTTGAAGGTGGTTGGACTGGCATGGCGCAACCAGAAGAATTTGGAGGTCAAAACCTGCCATACTCTTTGGCTAGTACTATAGCTGAATGGTTTTCATCAGCAAACCACTCATGGGCCATGTATCCAGGATTAAGTCAAGGCTGTATGGAAACACTTAAGGTGCATGGCTCACATGAGCAACAGCAAATGTTTCTAAACAACCTTGTTGCAGGACACTGGACTGGCACCATGTGTTTAACCGAACCTCATTGTGGATCAGATTTAGGTATGCTTAAGTGTAAAGCTGAACCTAATGCCGATGGTTCATACAACTTAACTGGAACAAAGATTTTCATCTCCGCCGGTGAGCATGATATGTCTGAGAATATTGTACATATCGTTATAGCCCGTTTACCAGATGCGCCAGCAGGGACTAAAGGTATATCTCTTTTTGTCGTTCCTAAATTTAATGCAGGTGTCAATGGTGAGAAGCTAGATAGAAATGGCGTTTCTTGTGGTTCCATTGAACATAAGATGGGTATTAAAGGCTCAGCGACCTGCGTTATTAACTTTGATGACGCAAAAGGCTATTTAGTTGGGGAAGAAAACCGTGGGTTAAACTGCATGTTTACCTTCATGAATACGGCTCGTATAGGTACGGGTTTGGAAGGGTTGTCAGCTTCAGAAGTAGCCTTCCAAGGTGCATTGGCTTATGCCAAAGATCGTATCCAGTTTAGATCAATGTCAGGGCCTAAGAATCCGGATGGCCCAGCCGATCCAATCATTAATCATCCAGATGTTAGAAGAATGTTGTTGACACAAAAAGCATTTGCGGAAGGTAACCGTGCGCTTGCTATCTATGCGATGAAATTAGTGGATATCTCTCATGACAGTAAAGATGATCAACATAAGCAGTTAGCGGAAGCTAAACTTGCGTTGTTAACTCCGATTGTCAAAGCCTTTCTAACAGAGACTGCGCAGGAAAGTACCAGCTATGGTATGCAAGTTTTTGGCGGACATGGCTTTATTAAAGAATGGGGTATGGAGCAGCTTGCTCGCGATACGCGTATTTGTACTATGTATGAAGGCACAACTGGTATTCAAGCGATAGATTTGTTGGCAAGGAAGATTGCAGGCTCTAAGGGTGAATTACTTAAAGTTTTTACTCAGGAAATTAAAGATTACTGCTTAAGTATACGAGGTGAAACTCAGTTCAATGCTTGGTCTAACAGTATTGAAAAGCATGTCGATGAATGGGGACAAATAACAGGCGAAATCATGCAACGTGCCTCGAAAAATCCAGAGGAGCTTGGTGCAGCCTCTGTCGATTATTTAATGTATTCAGGTTATGTTGTTGTTGGTTATTTCTGGTTGAAAATGGCTGTTACTGCGCAACAAAAAATTGACAACGGTGCAGAGGATGTTGAGTTCTATAAAGCGAAGCTGCACACAGCAAAGTTTTACTTTGATCGCCTATTAACAAGAACACGTTCGTTAGTTTCATCAATGGAGTCCGGTGCCGAAAACCTTATGTCCATTAGTGAAGAGCAATTCAATATTGTATAACGTTGAATTAGTGTTGTGATTTAATTTAGGCGAATTTATTTTCGCCTTTTTTATGTCTTATTACTCAACTCTATAAGGAGGCTGCGGTGGAGCATAAAACAGTAAAGTTAGCGCAGTGCGAAATGCACTATGTAGAAGTTGTTCCTGTTGATAAGAAACCATTGGACACTTTAATTTTTTTACATGGTTTTCCTGAGGCATGGTTTGCTTGGACAGAGCAGTTGGATTACTTTTCCAAATCGTATCGCGTTATTGCACCCGATCTACCAGGTTACAATTTGAGTGAAAAAGTTGAGCATGTAGAGTTTTATGAAGTGCCCAATCTTATTGCTGTTATTAAAAACTTTGTTGAGGCTGTTTCTAATGGTAACAAGGTGACCTTAATTGCTCATGATTGGGGTGGTGCGATTGCTTGGCCTTTGGCAGCGTTTTATTCTCAATTATTCTCTAGACTTATTATATTAAATGCAGCACACCCAAGCACATTTACTCGTGAAATGATCGACAATGTGGAGCAACGTAGAAGAAGTGATTATATTCATGAACTTATAGCTAGTGATGCCACAGACAATTTACAGAAAGATAACTTCTCTTATTTGCAAAGTACTATTTGGAAAAGTATGTCGGGCATTGATCTTCAAACTGATAAGAAACAACAGTATATAGAGGCATGGGCGCAAAAGAACGCTTTACGCTGTATGTTGAAATATTATCAAGCCATGCCGCAGTTAGCGCCATCAACGGATGCGACTCATGACGCCGTGACTACCATAACGAATAAAATGACTATCCCTAATATTAGGGTAACAATCCCGACATATGTTTTATGGGGTGAACAAGATCAGGCTTTTGTTATTGATGTTTTAAGAGGACTAGAGGCTTATGTTACTGATCTAAAAATTAAGCGGTTTGAAAATGCAACACACTGGTTGCATCATGAAATTCCAGAGGATATCAATAGTACTATTGACAATTGGTTATCCCAAAATAGAAAAAAGCGGGCTTTTTAGGGCACCGCTTTTAGGAAAGCAACTTTTATAGTTGATA
>CAZVDU010000054.1:0-25160 GCA_964625615.1 uncultured Pseudoalteromonadaceae bacterium
CGCGCAGCCAAGCAAACGACTAAACGTGCAAAAAGGCCTAGTGTTAAAGAGTAAACGATAGAGTGAGGTCAAAACGCTAAACTGAACATGGCAATAATCGCTACGCCTCTTGATAGCCCCTATCTTCAATAGTGGCATTAACAAGCAGTTTAGAAACGACCTTTTTGCTATTGAGATCGAGGCAGTGAATATCTTGTGCAACAATAGATTTGGTGGATAATAACTGCATGAGGGCAGAAGCATTTATTTTCAAACTGACATATTGTTCTCGCTGAGATTTAGGTTTACGCATTGTTGAAGCCTCCGCCTTTAGTGAACAGACATTTGACCGTTTTGAGGTAGGCTAAACGAATTACTGAAGTAATTAATACCGTTCCTCAATGCGTTTAAGCACTGCTCTAAGTATTGAGGTACAAAAGATGTAATCTCTATATCAGCACTGCACTCTTCCAACTTACTACAAGCTTCCTGCATCAATTCGCCAGGCTTTATACTTAAGCCATATTTACGTAGAGCTTCTGCTAATGACAACGCTACACCTGTATATTGGATAACAACCTGAGGATTTTGTTCTATTTGGCGCTCGAGCATGAGAGCAGACACTTCATAAGCACAGTGTAAGTAAGGTATTGCTTCACGCACTGCCCCCTCTTGCCGCAATTTTTGCCCCGCTCCATGCAGCTTGTTTATGTATGAAAAGGCTTGCTCTGGATGGAGTGCAAGCCACTTGCTGTGGACTGGACAAAGCGTTTGAATTTGCATAAGAAGCCTGTAAGTTGTTCACTTAAACACACTCTAATGCGAATCATTATCATTTGCAACAAGTTTCACCAAAAACTATTTTGCCGACGTGCTATGTCATATGGAGGATTAAATAAGCTTCGTTTAATCAGAAAACGCCTGCTTAAAGGTGTCGTAAGAAAACATATGCTCTTCCTTGCCTAACGGTTGATGACAGGCGTAACAACCCGCTTTATCCACATTCGTGTTGTGCTGTTTTTCCGCCGTAAAAAAAGCATAGTTCCAATCAGCATTACGTAATCGAGCAGATATAGTCTGACCAAATCTCGTTTGATTCTCCATCACGGCGTAAGCGGCTAACGTACTCTTTTTGTAGTATCCATCACGCCCAGTAATCGGATTACCGGAATCATCTAACATAGCACGATACACCTCCATAACTATCATAGAGTCAGCTGCAAGCTTACCCGACCGCTTATAGCTTTCGACAGCTGCTTTGTTGGCATATAAATCGCGCACTTGTTTGTTATCAGGACGATTAACTGTCTTGTAGTACACAAAATCCTGTTTGTAGTTTACAGGAAAGGCCAAATCTTGATTATTCACAGCCTTAGACGCGGCAGAAGGTTTCGATAGCTTACCCAAGGTTTGGCTATTAAAAAATGCAGCTAAGTCACCCATATCCTTGTCAGTCAAGCCCGCAGCCATCGCATTCATAAGAGGATTAGTCCGCTTACCTTCCCGAAATGCCTTTAACTGATTAACGATATAGGTTTTGTTTTGACCGGCTAGATTTGGAATATTGTCGGTTATGCTCGTTCCAGCACTGCCATGGCAAGCGGCACAGGCTTCCGATTTAACCTTACCAGCGTCCACATTATCTGCTGAGGTAACCATAGTTGAGAAAGACGTTGTAACACATATGAGTAAAGGTAGGAATTTTCGCATGTTAAAATCAGGGTTCTCTGTAAAGTTCGTGATATTTTAACCTATATGAAACGATAATGACGTAGCATAAACTCACAGACAAGTTACTTAGCGCAAGAACATTGTTACTAGCATCTGTTGAGCTAATATAGAATCCAATAAAATCGTCAGTTCCACTTTTTCTAAAGGATATAGATGTCAGCTTCCGTAAGCCCTAAAGCCAAGAAAATAGCCACACTTAGCGTGGTCCTGTTAACCTTAGCTACTACTGTTACCTTCTTGTTCACTAAAGAGAATAGAGATTCGACTCACTTGCCCGTTTTAGTTAAAGAGTCAGACACGCCAACCCTAACAGTAACCCCACCCCAATCATCGAATGAAGCTTCAGCAACCAACCAGGTTTCAATTGGCATGAATCTTCAGCAAACAGAAGCCAATGAATTTGGGCAATTAGTGATGCAACAACGGCCCGAGTGGAGATTGAAAGACAGACTCAGTTTGCATGTTGAAACATTACAGAAATCAGCTGATAGTGGGGATGACGAAGCAGCTCACATACTCGCAATGAACTTAAGGTATTGCTATTCTGGCGTAGCAACAGAGGCAGAATTTGAACAGGTTCTTAGTGATGCCTACGAAAACAATGACAGTAGTAATCGTATTCGCTACCTAACCGAGCGTTTTGATTATTGCCAAGGAATCGATAAAGAGCATCGTAGCCAGTTCTATAAGTACTTCGAAATAGCCGCAAACCAAGGTTTTGTGCCCACTCAGGAAATTATTGCGAACATTACACCAAAGTTATTTATGGAATCTCAAGGGTATACAAAACTTGAAAGAAAGGAATTCTTAAAAAAGCGAGATCAATTTATACAACAGAAACTCTCTTACCTAGAGTCTGCTTCTCAACAGGGCAGCCTTAGGGCTATAAACCGGTTATCAGGTATGTACTTTTCGCAAAATTATGGTTCAGGCGGATTCATCAAAGCCTTTGCTCTCAATCAAGTTGTGCTAGAACTCACCGACGATGATAATAGTTACGACCGCTATAGTCGTTATCAACAAAATTTGCATAATAAGCTCACACCAGAAGACATTGATAAAGGATTGGCAATGTCTAGAGAATTACTAGAAAAGATTGAACAAAAAGGGACACTTTACTCATTTTAGGTTTTAGGGATTGATGTACAGAAACAAGCCCCTAGGTTAATTCAACCTAGAGGCTTTAGTGCAAGACTATTTACTCATCTTTCAATAAGATTAGCGGTACTTTTTGCTCGATAACAGCATTATTGTATGCAGCAATATCTTGCTTTAACACGGTATCGAATGCATTGAGCTGCTCATCGATTTTGGCAACAGCTTCATCATAGTAAGCCAATGCCTGATCAGTTGGACGTTTATCCCCACCGGCAGCCATACCGAAAACTGTATTCAGCTTATCATTTAAGCGAATAGGCTTACCAAGAGGATCTTGTTCACTCTTAAGCTTGGTTTGATAAAGCACTTCTTCAATGGCTTTTATCTTCTCAAGGATACCTTTACCCTGCTCTACGAGTGACTCGTATTCATCCATTTTTGCGACTTTCTTATTCAGCTTTTCAACCTCAGAACGAATAGTCCGGATTCGTTGAATGGCCAAATGCGTATCGTCTAACTTAGTCGATATCTTCGACAAGAACGCTTGCTGCAGTTCAAAGTCTTGTGATGTCGCATCGGTACGCGGGTCGGGTACGATAGCAAAAGACTCAGTTTGAACTTGCTCCCCCACAGTCATACGAACCTTGTATTGGCCAGGTTTCACTTTGTAACCACGCAAGCTGCGCGTCCATAAAATCATGCCATCAAAACTACGTGGTGGTTGTGTACGCATATTCCACACAAAGCGATTGAAACCTTTCTCAGCGTTAAAACGCGAAGTACTTTCTTCGTTATCCGTGGTAAAACTTTTCAGGACGTTATCTTGCGCGTCTAAGAACTCTAACTTAACCGCTTGCTTACCTTCTTTTTGGTGCTTAGGAGTATTCTTAAGTAACGGCTCATTCGCTAAATGGAAGTGCACCAACACGCCATTAGGTAAGTTCTCACCAGCCGGACCGGGAGCACCGCGAGCACTGGTATCCAGGCGGTACGTATCTCTCGGTGATACTAAGTAGCTGTCTTGCGAAGCTTTGTCAGCATCAAAGACATGTAGCGGCGTTAAATCATCTAGAACCCAAAATGAACGACCTTGTGTTGCTACAATAAGATCATTTTCTTTAATGGCTAAATCAGTAATCGGTACTACAGGCAAGTTCAGGCGCAAGGTAGACCAGTTTTTACCGTTATCTAAGCTCATGTATAGACCAGCTTCTGTGCCCGCAAATAACAGTCCTTCACGCTTAGGATCAGCCCTTACAACACGAGTAAAGTGGTCACGTGCGATACCTTTATCAATGCGCTTCCAACTTTTACCATAGTTGGTCGTGTGGAAGAGGTAAGGTGTAAAATCATCAGACTTATAGCTGGTTGCTGCGACAAATAAACCACCGGCATTGAAGGGATCGACTTCTATACTGTTAATTTGTGTCCAAGTCGGCAATTTCTTAGGTGTAACGTTTTTCCAGTTCTCACCGTTATCGCGGGTAATATGTAACAAGCCGTCGTCTGAACCTGTCCAAATAACCCCCTTTTCTTGCTCACTCTCTGCCACCGCAAAAATCGTCGCGTAGTACTCTACCGATGTATTATCTTGTGTAATGGGTCCACCTGAAGATACGAGTTTTTCAGGATCATTGCGAGTTAGATCAGGGGACATTTGTTGCCAACTCTGCCCTTCATCAGTTGAACGGAAAAGTACGTTAGCAGCAGCATACAAGGTGTTTTCATCATGTGGAGAAAACAGAATTGGGAAATTCCATTGGAAGCGATACTTCGCAGCTTCAGCCCCAGCACCCAAGGTAAAATCAGGCCAGACATTAATCGAACGTGACTTTTTAGTACTATGATCTAAACGGTTTAGGAAGCCTAAATATGAACCACCAAATACGATCTCCGGGTTGGTTGGGTGCGGCGCAATGTGCCCACTTTCGCCACCAGCAGTAGGTTCCCAATCTCGAATACTTAGGCTGCCCGAATCTGAGCGATGACTAATACGAATTGTACTGTTGTCTTGTTGTGCGCCATAAATACGGTAAGGGAAATGGTTGTCTGTCGTTACACGATAAAATTGTGCTGTCGGCTGGTTATGGTAAGTAGTCCAGGATTTTCCAGCATTAAAGGAGATTTGAGCGCCTCCATCATCACCAAGCACCATTCGATTTGGATCTTCTGGTGATATCCACAAGTCATGATGATCACCGTGCGGTGAAGGAATCGTTGAGAATGTTTTACCACCGTCTGTTGAACGATGGAATCTCACATTCAATGCGTAGACGGTATCAACACTTTTAGTATCTGCATACAAACGGCTGTAGTACCAAGCACGCTGTCTAAGGGCATTGTCCTGATTGATCATAGTCCATGTTTCACCGCCATCATCTGATCGTAGTAAACCACCATCAGGTGCTTCTACTTGTGCCCAAACACGCTCTGGATTCACAGGAGAAATCGTCATGCCAATAATACCGATAGGGCCTTGTGGCATACCTTTATTTTCAGTGATATTTACCCAAGTACTGCCGCCATCTACCGATTTCCAAAAACCTGAACCTTCGCCACCACTATCCATACTGTAAGGTGTTCTTTTCACGCGCCAAGTAGACGCAAACATTACCCTTGGGTTAGTCGGGTCCATTGCTAAATCAACTGCGCCAACTTCGTCATTAACGAATAAGACTTTTTCCCAGGTTTCACCGCCATCAGTTGAGCGATAAACACCACGTTCTTCATTAGGGCCGTACAAATGACCTAGCACCGCTGCATAGACGGTCTCAGGGTCTGTTGGGTGCACAACCATACGTGGAATACGACGTGAATCGGGTAACCCCATATGCTTCCAAGTTTTGCCTTTGTCGGTTGACTTCCACACACCATCACCATGCGATACATTGCCGCGCACAGTCACCTCACCACCACCAACATACAACACGTTGTGATCGGAGGGTGCTACTGCGATAGCACCGATAGAACCGCCAAAATAACCATCAGAGATATTCTGCCAGCTATTGCCCGCGTCTTGCGTGCGCCAAACACCACCGCCGGCAGCTCCCATATAGTACAAATTTGTTTTACCTGGTACACCAGTCACAGCCGCGGAACGGCCACCGCGATGTGGGCCGATAGAGCGAAATTTTAACCCTTTGTATATCGATTGATCATCAAGAGGTTTGGAAGCATAAGTTTGATGAGGCAGAACAACGCTCATAACAATTAAGAGCGACATGAAGGGCTTCAGCCAACTTTTAGAAGGCAGCGTCTTTGACATAGCTATTTCCTGTTCTTGTTTTTAGAAAGTGAAGTGTGAACAGATTTTAGCCTGACATAAGTACGACCTATTGTCTTGGCTTTTTAGAAAGATCGCTGTTATTGAAATGTAAAGTTGGTCAAAAACAAAAGGCTGTTAGCTTAAAAAACAACAGCCAATAAATAGAATGGGCAACAACTCCTCATTATTTCAACCCACTTTTATACTAACCGAGATAACCACTTGTTCATTGAGCATATAATTATCTCGATTAATGGCATTATTCGATAATCGACTGATAAACGGCTGTGCGCAAATCGTCTCGTAGTGGATTCCCATTAGGTGGGATATATTGTGTTGCTCCAATCATAATGAGTTTTTCAGCAGGATCTATACGGAAGTAAGTCGATGCTAACCCAGCCCAACCATAATTCCCTTTTGATGCCATAACAGGTAAATACCTCGGGTTTGTGGTGACCGATATAGCCAAACCATAACCCTCACCTGGAGAGTAGGCAATCTCCTCAGGTAGGTGATTGGTTGTCATGTACTCCACAGTTTTAGGTGCGAGGATTCTAACGCCCTCTAGCTCACCTTTGTTCAATAGCATCTGTGCAAAACGGTAGTAATCTAATAGGGTTGAGGTTATTCCACCGCCACCAGATTGAAATGCTGGATTAGATTTAAAATCACCAAGAGGCTCTTGTGCCATATGCACTGTTTGACCATTTTGTGGGTTAGCAGTATATAGCTTTGCCAAGCGATCCCATTTGTCTTTAGGTACATGGAAGCCTGTATCTTTCATATTAAGTGGCGTAAATACGTGTTGCTGCAAAAAATCGCCTAGAGACTGTCCGGATAAGACTTCAACCAAGTAACCAATCACATCGGTAGACACACTGTAGTTCCAGGTCGTGCCCGGTTGGTAAGCTAGCGGTAGCTTAGCTAGCTCCGCCATCGCTTGTGCGCCGTTTCTGCCTTCACCACGCACATTAAACTTCTGATACAACTTATCCACTGGGCTATTGGTAAACCCATAACTAAGACCAGATGTGTGTAGAAACAGGTCTAAAATGGTAATTGGGCTTTTTGCAGGTTCAGTGACCATATCCTCTCCCTCACCCGATACATAAACTTGCAAATTTTTAAGCTGCGGAATGTACTTATCTATAGGATCATTCATATGGAAATGACCTTGTTCCCACAAAATAAGCGCAGCTACTGTCGTCATTGGCTTGGTCATGGAATAAAAGCGCATAATGGTGTCTTCTTCCATCGGCAAGCCGCTTTCTTTGTCTCTCATACCCATGGTTTTCTTGTAAACAATCTGACCATTTCGCGCGACTAAAGCACTCGCACCGGGCAGTGTGCCGTTGTCGACATGCTTACCAACCATATGCTCTATTCGAGCTAAGCGATCAGTATCCATACCTTGTACAACATCTGCTTGAGAGAAAAAGCTCAGTGTCGATGTCAAACAGACAGCTACGATACCCCGGGTAATGCGAGAACTTATCAACATAATATTTCCTTGAATAGATAGATTGGGACTTGTTGACTAAAAAACATATCCACTTTATGACAAAGGGGTTAGAAAGTGCAATAAATAGTATTATTAAAGACCAGTGTCTAATATAGCTCGTTCAATCAACCAAAGTCGATCCTGCCCCCAGGTCACTACATTGCCATAGCGAAAACACGGCACTCCCCATAGTCCCAGTGTTTGTAATTCTTCAAAGTTCCTTTCAACATGATCTCTCCAGCCATCCTTGCCAAGATGTTGTTTTGCCTCTTGCCAATTTAACCCACAACGCTCAACAATAACCTGTAATCCTTCCCTTCTGTCAGCACGAATGCCTTGGCTGTTAACCGCTTGACTAAATGACAGTAAGAATTCTATACCTTTGTTTTGTGACTCTGCGTAAGGATAAAGGCTATAGCAATTCTCAACAGCTTCACCCAGTGGGTCTGCGACGAACCCATAGTCAATGCCAAGTTTTTTGGCTTCTCGTTTAGTATCATGAAAGATATACATTTTCTTAGTGTCGGGTACAAACATACCGCGCATCATCATGGGTAAAAGCAGTTTCACTTTAAACGGGATATTATAATGTCTTGCAAGCTTCTCGGCTTGTAACAACCCAATATAAGAGTATGGACTGCGTGCAGAAAAAAAGAGTTCTAAGGGTGTATCATCTTTAATAATTACTTTAGGTTTTGAGCAAAATGATCGTGTTTGCAGATCATACTTAATCGTTCCATTTTCATCACTTAACCCTAAGAGGTTTAGCCTCCTTTCAAGATGATCTAGCCTATCGATACCCCAATACCATTCACCACCATAATGCACCATAGCAGGATAGTAGTGTCCTAAAGCTTTCAGGTGCTGTTGGTTGTCAATCAATTGCTGTTCAAGGCTTTGAGTAGGCTCTACCAACGAAGGCTTACCTCCCCATAAACCATCTAAAATAGAACGTACTTTAACGATAGCATTATCTTGCTTTTCTACCGCTAATAACTGCCAAGTCACGGACGAAGTCATGCTCGATAAGTCCTGAACGTCGCCAGCAGGAAACTCAAGCTGATACAACTGCGCCAGCCTTTTTGCATCAACCAAACCATTAGCTTTCCAACGCTCAAAGTCTGGATACATGTCTTCCTGAAAGTCACGAACAGTGTGTATATTTACTTGTAAACTGAAGCGTTTGGCTAACTCGGGTAACATCTGAACTAAAAGGTAACTATGAGGATCGTTACCGGCAATAAAGACATCTAATTCGTGCCTTTTACCTAATGCTTTACGTTTTATGTCTGCAATGCGCCTTTTGGTGTTCAACAATCCATCACTGGACAGAAACCTGGCAGCATAAGGCATAATGTTCTTTTTGATTTCGCTCACTGACTTAAAGACCAATTAAAGAATGTAGGCCTGATACCTTATCGGGTCTCGGTGTCATTGCATAGCGATGTTCATTAGTTAATCTGAACTCGGGGTAGTCAATCCTATCGTCGGGATTACTTAAACATATCTCGACGACGTTCCTTCCTTGCTTTTAAGGCTTTTTGATATACTGCCAGCATACTACTTCTCTCAAATTTGCTGTCACATTCACTGAGTACTGTTCTGATGCCTAAAAAGGCCTCCGCTTTTTCTGGTAAAAGTGGCTTTGAAATATAAAAACCTTGCGCATAATCACAACCAAAATCAATCAGAGACATCAATTGCTCTTCGGTTTCAATACCCTCTGCGGTCACAGATTTTTGCAGGCTGTGGCCAAGTGATATTGTTGCCTTAACAATCTCCAGAGCATCTGAGTTAATAACGCCATCAGAGATATCATCGATTGCATGAATAAATTTCCGATCTATTTTGATATGTTGTACTAATAGCTCAGCCAGATAAGACAATGACGAATAGCCAGTTCCAAAGTCATCTATCGACAAATCAATATTCCGCTCTTGAAAAGCTTTCAATAGTTGCGTGAGATTATCATCGATTTCTATTAGAACTGACTCGGTTAACTCTAATACAAGGTATTCAGCAGCTAATTCGCTGTCAGCAAGGGCTTTATCAACCACCGACAGAAAATCTCTATTCCGTAGCTGTATCGACGATATGTTTACTGATATTTTGGGCGTTAACCCTTCATCTAACTCATGCCATGCCTTAGTTTGTTGGCATGCTTCGTTGAGTAACCAACAGCCCATTTCCCAGATAAGCCCAGATTCTTCAGCAACAGGTATAAATGCATCCGGAGGTATATTGCCCTTTTCAGGATGCTCCCACCTCATCAATGCTTCAAACCCTGAGATAGCGCCGGTCTGCAAATCAAGAATGGGTTGGTACACCAAGTAAAACTCGTCATTTTTTAGCGCTTCACGCAGACTAACTTCTAGCTCAGCAACCTCCAGAAATGTTTCTCGCATTTCTTGGTCAAACACCCGATAAGTTCCTTTACCAGCCTCCTTGGCTCGATACATTGCGATATCGGCATCACGTAACACGCTTGGGACAGCCTTATAAGTATGGTCGCATTCAAGCACCCCAATACTCACATTAAAATAAATAGCATGGCTTTCTATTTGAAATGGTCGTTTGAAAGCTTCAACGATTGTGTCCGCGACCTCTACCAACTCTTCCTTATTCACCACTGAATCGAAAATGAGTGTAAATTCATCACCACCTAACCTCGACACGTGTTGATTACCGCCTAGCAAACTGGTTAAACGTCCAGCAGCAGCAATCAATAATTGATCCCCCATGATATGACCATGAGTATCATTTATGTGTTTGAATCTATCTCCGTCAAGAAACATCAAACCAAACCTTAGTGACGTATCTCTCTGACTTTTTGTTACTAACCCTTCAATATGATTCATTGCCCATTGTCGGTTTGGCAAACCGGTTAACTCGTCATGAAATGCGATATGAAATAACTTAGATTCAGCAACTTTTCGCTCGTTGATCTCAACCTGTAATTCTTGAGTTCTCTGTTCTACTCTATCTTCTAGCTCTGTATTCAACACCGATAACGATTGACTGGCTTTTTTTAAATCTTCCGCATAGGTGTTTAGTTGCTCTGTCTTTTCGACGACTTTGAGCTCTAACAACCTCTCTCGTTCTACGATAAAAGATAACCGCCAACGCATGATTAGATAGATACTTGATATACCCAACGAAATGAAAGTCGCAATCGCCCACCATGTCCTCCACCAAGGAGACAAAATGGTGAAGTTGAACGTATCGCCATCCTCTCTCCAAGTTCCATCACTAGATAGCCCCATAACTTCGAATGTATAAGTTCCGGGGTTAAGATTAGTAAACGTAGCAAAGCGAGCTGTAGCAACTGTTTCGGTATAATCTGATTGCCAGCCTTTTAGTCGATATCTAAACCGATTGCTCTGCGGAGAGATGAAGTTCAACATGGTAAATTCAAACCGCAAGCTATTGTTTATGTAAGGTATATTTAAGGGCTCTACTCGCTCAAACTCATAATATGGAATAGTATTATTGCCATTTGCTACCGATAAGTAGTTAATTTGGGTGATATAAGTGTCAGACTTATAAGACTTTTTAGGGAGGTTGTCTGGATTAATGATGGTAATGCCTAACTTACCCGTAAGATAAATTTCATCACCTACTTCAAGCACCTCACCATGAACGCTCATTTTGTTACCATTCAGACCATCTTGTTGGTAATAGTTTTCGAATGATTGCGCTTGCCGATCAAAGACAGAGACTCCGTTAGATGTAGCTACCCATAGTTTTTGGTTTCGATCTTTGTAGAGATAAGAAATCCCATCAGCGGTTAACCCATCTTTCATCGTAAAAAGACGTTGTTTACCTGTTAGGTAGTTATATTCAATAAGCCCACTATGAGTACCAATAAGTATCTCTTCCAATGACTCAACTAAAACGTATGTAAAACCCGTATTATCATTAGATAACAAATATTTAATATCACCGGTTTCAAGATCGAGCATCTCAAATCCAGATTCTCCAGTTATCCACAGTTTGTTATATCGCAATGCTAAATGAGAGACATCGGTAGACTGCAACCCTCTACCGATATTAGGTTCTTTAAAAAAGTTCTTAAAAGTACCTTCGTCAGGCCGAAAATACTGTATACCTCTTCCCCAGATACTTAACCAAAGCCCGCCTTTTTGATCCGACAGAATAGCAAAAACGTTATTGCCTCCAAGCGATTCGTTTTCACTCGCAAAAGGGTCATAAAGATAATTAGTAAACGTCATCGTATCGGGATCTATCTTCGATATACCACCAGTCCACATACTGGCCCAGATAAATCCATTTTCATCTTTAGTCAAAGAAATTACAGAATTCGAGGGTAATGAATTAGCGTTACCCGGTTCATGTTTGATATTTCTGAATTCACCCGTTTTATGATTAAAAATATTAATACCGCCACCGTCGGTTGCTATCCATACATCACCGTTTTCAGAAACAATGCCATCAAGCGAATGAGGAAAGTAATCCGAAACACCTTCTTTAAACTCACTCTTCATACTACGGAATTTTTCTAAATCGGGAGTGATACGCACTGCTCCAGAGTTATTCATCGACAGCCATAGCGAACCGGTACTGTCTTCTGAAATATCTTCAACGGTGGCAAATGGGATCTTATCCCTTGTATCAAAAGATGATCTTAAGCAAACAAAGTCATCCGTTTTATATCGATGTAAACAGATGCCTTCCTTCTCTAGGCCAACCCATAAATTGCCTGCCGAATCAACAAAAGTAACTGTAATATTATTGACTAATAATGAGTTAGGTTGTTGATTCGCCATATAATCTTTCGCACTATTGTCATCTACATTAATGCGCAATAATCCCTTTGGCGTACCTACCCATAGCAACCGTCTCTCTTCGTCCAACGCCATGTCACGCTGAATAAAAGTCGTCATAAAGCCATCAAAAGAGGTTTGGATATGGGTTAATTCTTGACTGGTTGGATCATACTTAAAGATACCGTCAAACGTCTGCATCCAAATCGTCTTGGATACAGAGTCAAATACCATACTATTAATAGCGTCAGGAGCGTTGCTATGATTATTAAGTACTGACTCGAATTGGTTCGGACGAGCCATATTTTGCTTTAATAGCCCATCTCCTTGTGCAGCCAGCCAGAGATTACCATTACCATCATCAACGATAGACTTGATGATTAAATGACCAGTATCACCGAATAAAACAAATTCTTGTTTGACTTCATCAAAACGATACAGCCCTCTATTACCAACCCACAGTTGTTGCTCACTATCCAAGTAGAGAAAAGATAGTGTATAGTCTCCCTCTTGTGGCAAGTCAATCAGGTTGAAGCGCTTAGTTTCATAGCCATCATACCTAAGTACACCGCTCCCTCCAGAAATCCAGAGGTACCCCTTACTATCTTGTATCATATGTCGTACATACGATACCTCATTGCCGTTATCTAGGGAGAGTGGAATTGCCCTGTAGTGCGATATGTTATTGATTTGATCAGCATCCATTTGGATCTCGGCTTCGCTCTCCATTGAGCAGAAGCAGCCAAGCAACAAAACAATCATTAATAGATATTCTCTATATTCTTCAAGAGTATTATTAACGGAACTCTTGGCTAACTTGCCATCAACAATCTGTTCGAATTTATAAGAATTTAAAGCATCAATATCCATAGTTAGGAAATTACCTCAGTTAGCTAACCATAGTAGGAATCCGCATTATCATTACAGAAAAATGTAACCGTTTTCACCCAATGAACATGCGGTTTCCAACTAACCGTCATTAGTTATACTTATAATGCCTGAAACTAGCACAAACTAATGACACTAACGAATATTTTTGAGCAAAACACCTTTGTTTACACATCTTTTCGGAACGTTTCTATGCCACCGAAAAGAGTAAGGTTACTTTTTCTCTCTAACGCATTTTAGCCCAGCGCTAGTTGATTCAAGTCACGAAAATCAAATCAACTTGAGAAATCATACTGTTTGTAAGATAGTCACTCCGAATCGACTGTACTTACCTACCTTTATGAAGGAGATTTTTTTGCCAACAATCAAAGCCTCGTCTTCATTACTAAGTGTTGCTGTTTTCATTATTGCACTAAGCTTTTCTGGAACATCAGTTTACGCAAAAAATCTTCCACCAAAACTCGCCAAGAAATTTAATAACATAAAGAAGAAGACGAACATAGGTGCGGTGAGCTATGCCTTAGTTGAAGGTAACCAAATTGTTGCCATGGGTGGCTTAGGGCAAAAAAGTATAGAAGATAAAACACCTGTAACCGCTGATAGTATTATCCGCGTTGGCTCTATCACCAAAACATTTACCGCCATTGCAATGATGAAGCTTGTTGAGCAAAACAAACTTCAGCTTGAGCAAAACATCAAAGACTTACTGCCAAATACTCCTTATCAGAACCCCTTCTCTGATTCACCTGCTACGCTCGCTATGATGCTTGAACACACCAGCGGGTTGACTGATTTCACTGGAAAGGAATTTAACTACCCTAATGCTTTACCTCTCAATAAAGCTTTTCAAGTCGCGCCCGAAGCAAGAGTCGCTAGATGGCAACCTGGTTATCACAAAAGTTACACCAATGTCGGCGCCGGATATATCTCCGCGGCGATAGAGAAAGTAACGGAGCAAGACTACGATACTTGGTTTAACGAGCAGGTACTGCAAGCAATGGGCATGAAAGATTCACAGCTTCATTGGTCAGAGGATATGCACAAAAAGCTCATTGCTGGTTACGACTCTGACTTAAAGACGAGAATACCCTATTGGCATACCTTATTTAGAGCATTTGGTAATTTAAATACGACTGCACGAGATATGTCGCAATTTCTGCTTTTGATGGTGAATCAAGGAATGTTAGACAACAAAGTATTCTTGCAAGAATCCAGTATTCAACGCATGGAAACACCCGCGACAACCTTAGCCGCAAAACAAGGGCTGTCATTAGGCTACGGGTTAGGCGTTCGTAGCGAATTATTCAAAGGACATCGAATATACCAACACGGCGGCGATGCTGACGGCTACATTTCTCATTTTGGCTACAACAAAGAAAGTCAGCGTGGCTATATAGTCGTTATAAATGCATACAAACACAGCATACTGAGGCAGTTCACCACATTACTTAAAGACTGGGTGACTGAAGACATCGAAAAGCCAAAACCACTTCCTGTCGCTAATGTTAGTAATCAGCATTTGAAGAAACTCATCGGAGTCTATGAACAAACAGCCTATCGATTCGCACCAAAAACCAAGTCTTCTATCACTATTCAGATGGACAGTAATAAGCTGATGAGTTCATCAAACAGTGGCAATAGAAAGCGAACCTTACTCCCCGTTTCTCAATGGCTTTATCGATACAACGACGAGCCAGAAGCGACTATCGCTTTTATCCAAACATCAAACGGTGATATACACCTACAAGACGGAAAAAATAGTTTCTTAATGGAATCTAAGCGCTAATTTCATGATGAATAAGAATCGTTGGCTTCTAACGTCAACAATGCAATGATAGTAACGATACTTCAAAACGGAGACTAAACGCCATGAGTGATCTTGTTCTAGCTAACGCCAGCTTCGATAAAAAAGTAAAACAATATTGGCTTGTATACTCATTACTTTTTACATCGATATTTGTGGTCTCCATCCCGCTTATTCCTTTTGTCGCCATTATTGTGCTGATTGTGTCTCAGCGAATTTTAGATGCTATGTCTGCTAAGCTGCTTGAGCGAAAATTAGTCGTAAAACGTGGTGTATTTTTTAAAGTCGAGAAATCTATACCCTTAGAAAAAATAACAGATGTAGGCATGACACAAGGTCCGTTAATGCGCTTCTTTGGTTTACACCGGTTGGACTTCGAAACAGCTGGACAATCAGGCCCCGGAGCACTAGTTTCAATGCTTGGTATCATCGAACCTGAGAAGTTCAGAGAACAGATCCTAGCACAAAAAGATAAAGTCATGATGCCTGAAAAACATGGAACTGCTAACGAAACTGAATCACCTAATGACCTTAAAGAGCTTATCGCTAGTGTTCAGCGTATAGAATCCTTACTCGAAAATAGGCTCAAATCAGGCGAGTAAGTCACTGACATATATTCACATTTCTATCGCAGCTGCAATAACCTGAATCATTAATAGTTCTATAAGATTAATGATCATTTTTGTAGTGCTCTATTATGCTTTTTGCACCTGTATTTATACGCCGTATTCTTATTGTTCTGGTTGTTTTTTCTTTTTCTACAATGGCTCAGACAAAAAAGAATGACGAGGGCACTTCCACTAGCCTATTGCCAGCGTTCGAGACCCTATTTGAATCAACCAGTAGACGCGATACGTTATTGGCACTAAACGAGATTGAAACAAACTGGGATAATGCTTATATACCCCAAGCAATTGAATTTATTAGCTTAAGCAGAGACTATCCAACTACTGAGAAAATTTTTGAGATATTAAAAAAGCATACCGGTAAAGACTATAGCTACGGCTTAAGTGATTGGTTTTATTGGATTTGGAATCAACCACAGAACATTCCCAAAGACTACGCTACATTTAAAGCCAACTTATACAAGAACATTGATCCCAGGTTTGAACGCTACTTCCTAGGCAGGCAAGACAAAGCGCTTATTCGTCTCGACGAAATCCGTTGGGGTGGCGTTGTACAAGACGGTATTCCTCCGCTTAGAAACCCTAAGATGATTGCTGCTTCTCAAGCAGAGTATCTGGATGACGACAACGTCGTTTTCGGTATTGAAATCAATGGCGATGCTCGGGCTTACCCTAAACGCATTCTCGCTTGGCATGAAATGTTCGTCGATGAAGTTGGTGGGGTTAATATCGCCGGCGTTTACTGTACTTTGTGTGGCACCGTTATTCCTTACAAAACAGAATTGAATGGCACTCATCACACATTAGGCACCAGTGGCTTCCTCTATCGTTCTAATAAGCTAATGTACGACCAAGAAACACAATCTCTATGGAATACATTGACCGGTAAGCCTGTTTTAGGCCCTTTGATCAATAAGGGTATTGAGTTAGAGCACTTAAGTGTCGTAACAACCACCTGGGGAGAATGGAAACGCCGTCATCCAGACACAAGCGTGTTGTCGCTTAGTACCGGACACCGCAGAGATTATGGCGAAGGCGTTGCTTATCAAGAATATTTCGCGACCGATAACATGATGTTTAATACGCCATTTAAAGATAACCGCTTGAAAAACAAGCAAGAGGTACTTGCACTTAGGTTTTCAGCAGCGCCAAACCAACAGCTAGCAATAGACACAGCTTTTTTGAGTAAGAACCCACTTTACATAACAAACATTGGCAGACAAAAAGTATTGGTACTGACTGACTCAACAGGTGCTAATCGTGTTTACGATCCTAAGAAAGTCGAGTTCGTTTCCTATGATCAAAACAGCATTGTCAAAGATTCAGAGGGCAATACTTGGCGACTTACCGAAGAAAGCCTGGATAGGCAAGACAGGCACGAACGACTTGAAAGGCTACCTTACCATCGGGCGTTCTGGTTTGGCTGGCGAGCAGCATTTCCTGAAACTCGGCTGATCAAATAAGCTTTACGAAGGGGTTCCACAAACGGAGCATTCCGATCGCGCAGTGACATTAAAGCGTTGCCAGTCGGAGCGCATAGCATCGAAAAGTTGCAACTGATTAATAGGTGACTCGCCATAATTAGTTAACATCTTAATCGCTTCAAGCGCTTGTGTAGATCCGATGATCCCAACCACCGGCGACATCACGCCAGATTCAACACAAGATAAATTTTGCTCACCAAAGTTATGACTAATACAAGCATAGCAGGCCGACTTCTTTACCGGATCAACGCAGAAGACTTGTCCTTCCATACGAATAGCTGCGCCAGAAACCAAAGGCCTCAACTGCCGATAACACACCGCGTTAACGAGGTTTCTAGTTAGCAAATTATCGGTACAATCCAAAACTAAGTCATGACTTTCCACTAAAGCTTCCAGCTCTTCTTCTGATTGTCTCTGAGATAGCAGCGTCAAAGCCACATCAGCATTTAAACGCTTTAATGCGGCCGCAGCTGATTCTACTTTAAGCAAGCCAATAGTTTGCTCGTCATGAAGCACCTGACGTTGGAGGTTTGTTGTCTCAACTGTGTCGTCATCAATAAGCGTTAAACTACCGATACCGCTAGCCGTTAAGTATTGGCACACAGCACACCCCAACCCCCCAACCCCAATAACAAGTATCTTACTGTTGATGAGTTTCTCTTGCTTATCCAGATCGAATCCTGACAACAAGATATGGCGGCTGTAACGCATCGCCTGTGCTGTGCTCAGTTTCTTCATGCTTTCTCAATACACCTATTTACTGCGCACTGTTTTAACATTGTAAGGCGATAGCCGCAATCAGTGGTTCAAACTAAAGGAGGGCCGTAAGGGCAATCAATAAGATATCCCCAACCTCCATTATCTAACTTCTTTGCAACTTCGGTCGATTCACCTTCAGAAAGAATACTACCATCCGGCGCTATTACCTGCCATCTAGCGCGAAGTAGCGCCGTATCGCCAACAACAACCTCACTAACAACTTCACTCTTAATCGTGGGACGGATTGCGAGGAAAGGTGCAAATGCGGTTTTAGCGCCTTCTTTGCCTTCTGCAGGGGGTTGGTCTGGTGGAAAAAATATCTTGCATTCAGGGTGAAACAACGAAGCAATACCATCAATGTCTCCTTCCTGTAAAAAGTGACTGACGCAATGTGCAATATCTCGCGGCCTTCTTGCTATATTCATCGATTGATTATCCATAAATTCACTCCTCTCACTCATTGTTGTCAACGTCTAACGCCATTTTCCAATCACCATTTTGATCTTTACGATAACCAATGACTAAACGACCTCCCCCACCACTTATTTCACCTGTACCTTTATTGGTTAACTTGACATTAAAGTGTGTTACTAACACCGCAAAATCACCAAACACTTTGATCTCTTTGATATCCACCTCCGATATAAAGTTGAACATGGCTAACCTAGGAGCATACTTGTCATGAATAGCCTGAGATCCTACTGTTGTCGGCGTATTTTCATTACAAACAATCACTTCCGGATCACAAGTAGCTACAAGCCGATCAATATCTCCCGCATCAAGCGCTGCATTCCATTCATTAAGAGCCTCTACTAATTTATCTACATCATTCATCTACATTTACCTTTTCATTTTTTAAAGTCATAACCCATCACTTCAACCTTAATAGCTTGAGCTAGAGGACGGCTTGAAATGAAATATAGAATGAATTAACGTTTATTTAAACATACAATAAAATAACACCACGTTCGGAAAATTGAACAATAGTAAGAAGAAACCTAAACGATATCTTTATTTTTATTGAAGTAGCAAAAGCTAATGGTCTTCGTCTTTTTGACAGAACAACAAGAAAATAGCGCTAACCCAGGTGACATAGTCGCTCATAATGGTATTTATTTTACATTCGACAAAGCGAATAAGTTAGCCCCTTGGACATTCGAAGAAGAAGCGAGCCCGATTTATTCAGTAATGCCAAAAACACAAATGGTGATCAATAATCTAACGTCTATGATTAATTTAGCTAAATCAGGCGTTGGGATTGCTTATATTTACAAGCGGATTGCAACACCTTTTATTGAATCAGGGGAATTAGTTTCACTGTTTGACGAGCATATGCCAGATCTCCCTCGATACACCATCAACTACCTTAGTAAACACCAAATGCCTAAGAGGTTGAGAGCCTTTATTGATCTAGTTAAAGGGGGGTAATATCATCGCTATAACGGAAACGTATGACTTACTCTTTACATTCCAGAGCAATAAAATCTGGTCTTGCAAACAGTGCTTCATATTTCTGTTCTAAAAAATTAGTTTGCGCAATCCATTCGCCAATCAGCTCGTTTAGAGACATATAATACTCTACAGGGTCATCCCTTAACGCTTTATCACGATTAAAAACGGCATTGTTCACACGAGAAATAATTGATTGATATCTGTCTTCTTGATAATCAAATAAAGCACCAATATCCGTTGCCAACTCAAAGTTAGCATGCAGCAAGTAGCCAGATTCACCAGCTAATGTCCACGCAGAGTAACGCAATGATTCCTGTAGCAGCATTTGTTCAAGATTTGTTTGCGGAGGCTCTCCATCAGCCTGACTATTCATAAATGCCGTTGCGCCTTTTATCACAGCCAACATACCTTTTTGCCGTGGTATGTAATCCTTTTTTAATAGCGTGCGATTATAAGCCAGCTCCAATTTCACATTACATAACGCGATCAAAGTCCTCTCTTCAATATCCTTACCTTCGTCCCAATCTTGCAACGCAAAAGCAATAAGAATACTAGCACCAATGAACGCTGATTCAGCAAAGACGGCGCGCCACTTTATCGATTTTTGATTTCGACCTTGCACCATGAAGTGAAGTTAATCCCTTGTTGATTCGAGCCTGCTAACAAATCGTAGAATGAATTTGAGTGTCAGGTTCGACTTTATCGTAGGTATTACCCAAGAGTGTATAAAAACCATCGCCTTGTCAAACGCTCATTTATTGCCAATGCATACTGATTTATTGTCGGGCCTCAATATCTCTTTATACGTTACCTAAAGCATTTATATTTTGTGCTCACTATATATCATGAGTACCCCCTAAACCGCTGAATTCATTTATCTAACAGCTGGGCTAATTCATATCTTTCTTCCATTCAAGCTCGATATTTTAATGGAGAGAAGTCAATTACAGTTCGAATAAGCTATTAATGAGAGGAATGCCCCCTTTATCTTAAATTTATGTTTGAATACACCTAGAGCGTGTTGCTCTACTTATCATCAATAGGATCGGAGTTATGAAACGAATTCGCAGTGCTTTTTGGTTTGCTTTATTGACGTTGGTAGGAGCTGCCTTTGCTGCTGAACCAAATTTTGTTGTAGAGCACCTACAAAACGCTGAAAGTCGGAGTGATTACAGTTTAAATGGCAAGTGGAATGTGATCCCCGATCCCTTTGAAAATGGCTATTATAATCATAGGTATGAGCCGAAAGAAGTTACTGGTTATTTTGAAAACAGACAAACGTTATCACCCTCAGATTTAATTGAATATAACTTCAGTACAGCGCAAAAGTTAAACGTGCCTGGTGACTGGAACTCTCAAGATGACAAGCTGTTCTTTTATGAAGGGACTATGTGGTATCACAAAGCTATCAACATTGTCCCTAAGAAAGATAAACGATATGTATTACATTTTGGTGCCGCTAATTATCAGTCCATTGTTTATGTGAATGGAAAGAAAGTAGGCCAACACGAAGGAGGCTTTACGCCGTTTCAGTTTGATATCACCTCCGTGTTGCGTACGAAAAATAATTTTGTAGTAGTCAAAGTAGATAACCGCCGTGAACGCACTCAAGTTCCAACCGTCAATACAGATTGGTGGAACTATGGTGGTATTACGCGTTCAGTGAATATTCTTGAGTTGTCTGAATCATACATATCCGACTATTTAGTAGCATTAACGCCAGAGTCTACAAAGGGAATATTAGCGACTTTTGAGGTTGCGCATTTCGATAGCTCTTCGCCCGAACATATGCAATTAGCTATCCCAGAACTCAATATTTCAACACGCGTAAAAATCGATAAAACAGGTAAAGCAAGTATTCGGTTGAATGCTACGCCTGAACTTTGGTCCCCATCAATACCTAAATTATACAGCGTCAGTATCACCTACAATGATGAAACCATTGAAGATAAAATTGGGTTTAGAACCATTAGCACCCAAGGCGAAGACATTTTACTTAATGGTAAACCTATCTTCTTAAAAGGCATATCGATTCATGAAGAATCTCCGTTTAGTGATCAAGGTACGCGTGCTTGGAGCGAAGAGGATGCCGAAGTTTTATTGCGTTGGGTTAAAGATTTAGGGGGTAACTTTGCGCGTTTAGCCCACTATCCACATAACGAAGCCATGGTACGTAAAGCCGATGAAATGGGCATCTTATTGTGGTCTGAAATTCCCGTCTATTGGACGGTGTTGTTTGACAATAAGCAAGTCTATGACAATGCACAAAATCAGCTAGACGAGATGATAATGCGTGATAGAAACCGTGCTTCAATTATTATGTGGTCAGTCGCCAATGAAACACCGTCGACTGAGGCACGAAATCAGTTCCTGAGCAATCTTATAAAGCGTGCTCGTAAACTTGATGATTCACGGTTGATTACTGCAGCTATGGATACACAGGAATCAACTGAAAACGGTAAAGCGGTAACCGATCCTTTAGTGGATCAAGTTGATATTATTGGTATCAATAACTACTGTGGCTGGTATTACACTAAGCCTGATGAATGCGGCTTGGTAAAATGGACATCTGATCACAATAAGCCTTTCATTATGAGCGAAGTTGGCGCAGGCGCACTAGCTGGCCATCACGGTAACAAAGATGAGCGCTGGACCGAAGAATATCAGGCGAATGTCTTCAAAAACAACATAGAGATGTTAAAGAACATTAAATCACTTCGCGGGGTAACACCTTGGATCTTGAAGGACTTCCGATCTCCGCGCAGGCCACTCACCGGTATTCAGGATTTTTGGAACCGCAAAGGCCTAATTTCTGAAAAAGGACAGAAAAAACAGGCGTTTTATATTCTTAAAGATTATTACAACAATGCCCATCAATGAATAAGTACGCTATTCAATCAATGTTCAGCTTGAATAGTGAACAATAGACATGGTACATATCAAACTAGTTATGCTGTTTTATCAAAAGGGTTAGAACATGGCGTTTTTTAAAGTTAGCAATAAAATCATAATCACCTTGATAACGCTTTTATCAATAGGCAGTCCATCAGCAAGTGAAAACACTGTTGATGTACCTGAAGATTTCAAACCCTATAAAACCAGAAAACTAGATGAAGCATGGGTTTCGCCAGACTTTAAAACCTCAAACTATAATACTGTCGCGATACAATGGCTTGAATTTGAGTTCCGCCCAGGAAAGGATAGGTTCAGCGCGCAAGACAGAAACGAAAATTACGAATTGCCTCCAAAAACCAAGGCCCGGCTTGAGCAACAAGCTAATAAGATCTTCAGCAAGCAACTTGTAAAACTAAAAAACCTTAAGTTAATAGATTTAAGCCGAGCCGACGAAGAAACGCTCATTGTTCAACTCAACGTAACAGATTTTGTCAACAATTTACCTCAACCTAGCCAATTTGCTGGCTCAACTGATTTCTTTCTTAGACAATTCGGTGCAGCGACATTAAATGTCACGCTAATTGATGGTGAGAGCAAAAAGCCGTTATTCAAAGGCTATGTCAGAGACAATATTCAATCCTTTAACCTCACCGTCGTAAGAGCTGACCTCGTCACAGCTAATCGTCGGACAAAACTTCAATTCACACAATGGGCAAAAGATTTACGTCAGAATATCAATAATTTGTAGCAATTTAGCTGCTTATATTAATTCAAACAAGCCTGATAACTTACTGAACCAGAACTTTAATCCTGTTACAGCAAAGTTGAACACGAACATCAGCACCCCGCAGATCCGGCGTGCCTTTTATCACGTTAATTTGCGGCTTGTCGTTCCCTACCAGCTTCTTCAATCATCACTTTCTTGAAGAATGCACCTTGGTTCGAAGGTGTAAAGTTCCAATCTTTGATCATGGTTGGTGGCCACTCAGGGTCAAAGCACCAAACGGTCCAAGATACTTTTTTCTTGCGAAAATATTCAATAATCATAGGCCCGTAACTGCCATCATTAATGACAGGGATATGTGCGCCCGGTTCATCGGGCGTAGCCCACCCAAATTCGGTCGCAATGATAGGATAAGTATCTGCAACAAAACCCCAAGCTTGCTCCCAAGCATCAAAGAAATTCTCTTTCGTAGGCTCTTCGGGCTGCTCTTTCTGTGGGTAAGGATGGCTCGTATAAGCAACCCCAGGGCGGTCAATTGGATGGTTGCGAATAGGGCGTAAATCATAAGCCCAATTAAAACCCGCCACGAGAGGGATAACACGTGAATCACGCGCATAAATAATATCAATAATTTTCTCATTTAGCGCTTTGAGTTCTTTCCAGTTGCGTGCCCCCAAAGTTTCATCTTGCGTTGTCGGCTCATTAAATATTTCATAAACAGCTGTCGTAGGTACACCTTCGTAGCGTAAGGCAATAGCGTGCCAGAACTTTAACGTCTTGTTTATTGTGGTCTCATACATAGGGTGTTGAAAAAGCTCATTAGGTAAATAACCAATAGAATGCCAGTCGATAATGACATACATACCCAGCTTGTTTGCCCAGATAACAGCCTGATCTATCAACGCCATATAGCGTTCCGCACCATAGTGCGCCCATGAACTTGGATGAATAGGCAGTCGAATTGTATTGGACCCCCATTTGTGCGCTTCTTCAAATAGCGAGAATGACCAATTACCGGCTCTATTTAACTTGTAAGGGTCAGAAATAGTCACCCCCCTAAAGTAAAAGGTTTTGCCTTTCTCTGTTACAAAGTGATTACCTTCTACAGCGATAAACTCTTGAGGCTTGAGTACCGATTTATCAAATGCCTCTGGGTAAGGTATGCGCCACCAGTTGCCTTCATATTTATCAAGCAAGGTCTCTTTTGCATAAATATTAAAAGATAAAGTGAGTAATAAAATGAGTTGTGACACGTTCATACTTGCCCGCATATTAGATGCCTTGATATTTTTTAGTGACGTTAAAGAATACTCAAAGAGTCGTACACTACAACATTACGCCACAGGTGCTGAGCATCCTCGACAAACTTAACGTGTACAGGCTCCGACTGGTATTTGTCTTGTTCTTCTTGATTATTAAAAGTCACCGTTAAGTTGTAGTTATAGTCACTATCGACTACCTCTCTATCAGACACTTGTTTAACACCAATGTGTTTACTTTTTACATAGTCAGAGGCATCAATGAACGTACGTAAATGATTTAGGAACTCTTGATGCGCCGCCTGATTTTCTGGTTCTTTCAACCAGAAAAATACACTATGAACAAAGCCACCGGGTTCAATAATCGTTTGTGATTTCTTTTCTTGCATAATACAGATAGTCCTAACACTTTAAAAAATACACTTTTTTCAGAAACTAACAGCGATTCTGAGTTTGTTTAAAAATTAGATAATAAATACGGATGCCTGTCAGATAAAAGGAGGAGAATCCTCTAATTCAGCGATAAAAAGCATAGAAGAGACAGGCGTAGCGAAGATTACTTCACTCTTTAAGTACCTTACATTTTTGCCGTTATGATTGATCAAGGAAAACAAAAATGAAAGCGCTTTCAGCAATGCATCAAGAATAAACACGATGAGTAGTTCTTTCAATCAGAGTTCTAAATGGTTCAATAAGCCAAACTTTGGTTGTTATTAAAATGGGGCGTCTTTGAGGCGTTATTGACAATAAAAGCATAGTTTAAACTTAGAACTGCAAACAATAACCTCAGCCATGACTATGGCTTATAGCTTTTACACTGTATACAGTGCCAACAACATTCACTAGCGTAACCACGCTAAACCACGATTCGCCGAAAATATTGCATATCAAACCGAATTCTTGCTAACACA
>CAZVDU010000055.1:0-8724 GCA_964625615.1 uncultured Pseudoalteromonadaceae bacterium
TTGTCATTTAACACCTCAATAGTAGGATTATATTCCTTTATTGAAGTGTCCTGTTTGATTAAAGCAGAACATTTTATGCTTTGTTGCAGTGGGAGAAAACCTTAGAGTATGCTTTCAGCTGGGTGAATGAGAATTCCTATAAAGGTTTACGTACCCTTCATCGAACGGTAGACCACATTAACTATTTGTTTGGGATAACAGGAATGCTGTCATTTCTTCCGTCGGCAAAGGTTTGGAAAATAGATAGCCTTGGCCAAATTCACACCCCATTGATTCTAATAAAAGCGCCTGTTCTTCATCTTCTATCCCTTCAGCTACCATCTTACATTCAAGGAAATGCGACAAGGTTATTGTGGCCGACACAATAGCTTTGTGTTTTGGGTTGTCTACAATGTCGAGAACAAATGTTCGGTCGATTTTGATAACATCAACATTCAAGTTGGCTATGTATGACAAAGAGCTCATGCCGGTGCCGAAATCATCGATAGCAAGGACAATACCTATATCATTGATTGCCTTTATCATAGCTTCTATCAGCTCAATGTTAAGGCTGGTCGCGTTTTCGGTCAGCTCAAATTCTAAAAGATCAGCACTAACATTATGAATTGCTAACTGATCTTTAATAAAGTCTACAAGAGCAGGATCCAAAAGATTGTAAGGCGATAAGTTCACGGCAATAGGCGTGGTAATACCAACTTCTCGCCACATCGCCAGCTGTTCTATCGCAGCACTAATAATGTAACGTCCAAATTCTTGAATACGGCCACTTTGTTCAATTAATTCTATAAAGTGATCGGGGGATAAGTAACCTTTTGTCGGATGGTGCCATCTAGCCAGCGCTTCAACACCTGTAACTTCGCGAGATGCCAACGCTAACTTAGGTTGATAGTACAACTTAATTTGTCGGAGCTTTAATGCCATCGATAAATCTGCACGTAACCTTAAGCGGTTCTTATAGTCGGCCGTATTCACATTATCAAACAAATGCCAGCCAAACCGATGTTGTTTGGCTTTATACATTGCTGTATCTGCATTTATTATCAACTCTTCACTTGAATTCGCATGCGAAGGGAAATGGGCAATACCTATGCTAGCTCCTATGTTAACGGCAAGGTTGTGTATCAATACAGATTTATTACATATTGCAACGATGCGTTGAGCTAAGGATTGAGCATCAATTATTGTGGCTCCCAGAGCCCAAATAATGAATTCGTCACCACCTGCCCTGACCAACAACTCCTTGTTTTGCATAGATTGGCTTAAACGCTTAGCAACCTCCTTTAGAAGAAAGTCGCCTGAAGAATGCCCAAAAGAGTCGTTAACCTCTTTAAACTTATCGAGATCGATTACCAGAAGGCACCCTTGCGTATGCTGGTTTACACTTTTTTGAATACCTCCAAGATCTTGTTCTAGTGACTCTTCAAGGTACAACCTGTTAGGTAGGCCGGTAAGTACATCATGAGTTGCGATTCTTGCTAATTGGTCGTTTTTAAATTGAACTCGTTTTGCAATGATTGATGACATAGTCAGTGCTAACCATGTCGCCAGCCAAAGTACAATCACAGATACGAATGAAAGCCTTTTTGCAACATATACCATCGTAAGATCGAGTGCTGTAGTTGCTTTTATGAGTTTTATTTGAAATTGGCTACCAGAATACTGAAACCATAGATAGCTGAATTGCTCTAAGTCCACCACGCCACTTTGCTCTGGCTTAGTGAGTGAAATGGCTCTTAGTAACTCTTCAATTTCATTTTGCTTAAGTTTTTGCGAAGTATGCCATTGCGTGCTCTGATTGGTGTTTAATGCGGTCACTTCGAGGTAAAAAGGCTCATTGTCATGTTCTTCTGCCACCCAAGATATTGCATGCTGGTTGCCATCGCTCGATAACAAATCTGGTTCACGCAGTAATTCCGCATGAATATGAGCTAATTGCAACTCCATTGCAGACAACTCTGTTTTTGTAACAAGCTCCGCAGTGAGCCTATAAGAAACCAACACATAAATAATAGAAACAAAAGCAGAAACACCAAGACAAGCAAAAATCAAACGTGTCCTTAGTGATTTATCTTGCAAATACTCCGATACTGGCGACATGCATGCCCTTATATATTTCCTACGGCGTAGCGCGAGTGCTAATTCCAGCAACTTGATAAACTACACACCAACAAGTTACCAGAGAGATCAAATTTAGCACGCCGAATGTACCTAGCAAAACCTCAATTATAGGTTCACTAATAAAATCGCCGTTGAAAAATGCAAAGCCAGTTACAGCAATACCAATAACACCACGAAGGCAACGATCAACTGGACTTAAGTTTTTATTAATTTTCATACTATTACGTCTTACTACTTATTAGTGATACTTGAAATATGAGCTTAGCTGAACTTACCAGACACAACTAGTATACTTTTAGGTAGTTAAGTCGAATATTATAGCGTTTGTTCAAATATTGCCCACATTAAGATTCTTGCATCACACAGCACATACACCACCTTTGTTAGTGGTGTAATTACAGAACTTAAATAACAAACCGGGATACGAATAAGGCGAATGAGAGGTCCAAGTGGCCGAATGAAGGGTCGGAGTGAATAACCTATACCTAACCTAACGAAAAAGGATGTTGTTTTTTAAACGAGCACATCATAGCCGCAATTAAAATATTTTAAGTTCACATAGATAATTTTCAGGTATTTACTTTCTAACTCTAAAACCATTTGAAATAAAATGGTTAGTCGTATCATACAAAGTTCGAACTTATTTGATGTTTTGGCATGGTGGGAGCAAGCCTTCACCTAGTTGAATGAGAATAGTCAGGAAAATAAACTTATAAAGGTTGTTTACGCCCTAAATCACAACGACTTTGCGAGTGACTTATCGATTTATACTGGCATCTAACTTAAGGATCTCTTCTCGAAAAGGCGATTGTTCGAGAAAAGCTTCAGCCTTCGATGAGCTATTTCTTTTGAATCCCTGATAAATACTCTGCGCCACACGTGAGCGGCCTTTTTCACCTTCTATGGACCTCAAATGGTTAACCGCAAACTGAGGATGAGAATAGGCCACAGAGCCTAGAAAATCGCTCAAGGTATTTTGGTTATAAATCTCAACGGACTGCTGTTTAAACCATTGCATTGCCTCCGTTGGGTTATCATACCCCCAATTTCCTACGAAATTGGCAAGATTTTTACTTAACTTTTCTGGTCGAGAGTTAGTAATCATCCAGTCAGCGCTTTTCTCTCGATCGATATATGACCAGTTTTGAATGAGGCGTTCTTCAATTTCGTCATAGCGATTGCCTGTGTAATCTCTGATCAGCCATGCGCCCACTTCTTCTGGGTTGCTGCGTGTCCACTTACCTATGGCGGCTCTTTCAATTTCATGATTATCAATAGATTTAGTCATCGTTAGGAAGTTTATGAACTCTTGTTTTGATTCGAGAGCTTGAGTTAACCCCAAAGCAGGTATGGTTATAGAATGACCGAGTTGACTGAGTTCATTTAGTTTATCTATGGCTAGCAATCTATCCCGTTTAGCTAAACTCTCAAAGACACTATACAAGCTACTGGTCATTGCTATCTGATTACGATCAGTTAGTCCGTCTTTTGCATCAATATCTTGTAAAACATATTCATATGCAGCTATGGGATCTGTCTTAGCGATAGAATCTACGACTTGACCTAAGTATCGAGATCGTAAGTTTGTATCAGTTATTTCATCTGATACGAAATCTAAGGCGGCTTCTGCGTTTGCTTCAATGTATTTACTAAACAAAACTGAAAAGATCGGGCTGTCGTCCTCTATGTTATCAACGAAAAACGTCCTCATCAGCTCTAAAACTTGATCGTCGGGCAAGTTTCCGACTATTAGATACAAACGAGAAAGTTCGGAAAAAGCCAACCCTCCCGCTCCATTGCTAGCAAATGATTCAAGTTCCTCAGTGAGTGCGACCAAGGATAATTGAGTACTAGCCCCAGAAGTACTATTTTGCTCACTTTCAACGGTAGGTGTCTTTTTATTTCCACTGACATAGATCGACACTTGTTTTTCTTTTTGGTTGGTAGGAGTTACGTTTTGCTTTGAAGCTAGGGGATACGAAATCTGCTTTTTTTCAAAAACCTTACTTGTGAAAAAGCCAGCTATGAATGCAAGTGTGAATGTTATAAGCCAAATTGGGATACGTTTCATTAAACGCCACTATTTACAATGTCCTTTGTTACAGATAAGGATAGCATATGAATTTGAGAGAAAAAATTGCCTTCTTAGTCATATAATAGACACACATTTATCTGGGTATACAAAAAGCCCCTACGAGAAACAGCTACCGTTTGAAGATGCCGTCACTAAGCTATTTCCAATAGCAAAAATTCCGAATCTAAAGCACTTAACTAAAGAGTTACAGCTTCTTTAAAGCTTATTACAGGCTTTACAAGTCTAGGCTTGATTTATAAAGCCGTCCGCTAACGTACCTTCAAAAAAATATTTTGTAATCGAACTTAACGTCTTTTAAATTCAAATGAATTACTTTTGTAGAAGTTGCTTTAGAACTGAGCATGATGCGCCATACCATACAAGTTCGAACTTTTTGATGTTTTGGCCGAATGGGAAAAACTTTAGAGCTCCCAACTCGAGAAAAATATGGCAATTGTCTTTTCTGTAATTTTTAAGGCCTCAGTCTATAATTATCTAAAACATATTTTCTTTCTGATGTTTGAGTGTCCTGGCAAAAAAAGTAACCAACAAAACGCATCTGTGATTCTAATATTCTAATTGACCCAACATTATCCTTATGTACATAGGCAATTAGCTCAGATAAGTTTAGCTCTTCAAACGCATAGCTAATCGTTGCTTTTGCCATCAACTTTCCATAGCCAATACCCCAAAATCGCTCCCTTAGCCTATATGCTACCTCACACTCACCTTTATCATTTTTGTAAAAGCCACATAAGCCAATAAAGTGACCACTCTTATTATCAATTGTAGCGCCAATTCTAAAGAATTGAGACGGGTCTGAGTAATAGCTAATAAACCTCTCCAACTCTTTTTCACTTTGTTGATAATCCATAGCTGGCTTAATGTAACGCATAACATTGGGATTGCTTTGCATATCGTAAAAGGGAGCAATATCGTCTGAGATTAACTCTCTAACGGCTAATCTGTCATTACCAAATAGTTGTTGATTCATGATATTTGCTTTAAATAGTTTTAGTCATAACTGGCATGGTTCTACCCGAAATAGATGTAGGCTTTCTTTCAACAATACTAAACCCATTTCGTCTGTAGAAGCCTTCTGCATTTGGATCGGAATCTAATGTGATATCTGTTAACTTCAATGGGGATATACGCTGCAAAAAATCATCTAATAACAATTGTCCAAAACCATTTCCTATGACCTTCTGCGAGACAAACAAACTGTCGAGCTTCGCAGTTTGTTTGGATACTAGAAAGAAAGAGTAGTAGCCAAAAATCTCATCATACTCGGCTAGTTTATAGACATGGTTTTCATCAATGTAACTCGGGCTAACGGTTAACTCGTCAGCCCAAACATGCAATTGCTCATCACTGTACCCCCAATGTGCTTTTGACTCTCGCATTAGCGTAGTTAGCACTTCACTATCGGAAGGTGACGCTTTTAGTATTTCCATAAATATTAATCAGAGTGTTGTTAATCAGATTATAATCTAACCCATAAATTCTCAGGTTAGCGAATTTAAAATAAGCGTAAAGGTTAAAATCAATTGGTGACTCAATGTCGTTAGCTTTCCATTTTATCGACGAAATATACTATCCTATGACGTTTCTAACAACATCAGCATATACTGAAACAACAGTCACAGAGGTATTGCAACGAGCTTACCAATCACAATCGAACTTGAATCTTTTAAATTCAAATAAATAATTTTAATGAGGCTTACTTTCTAACTATAAAACCCTTGGAATCAAATACTTAGAAAGGGTCGTGCGCCATATCATACAAAGTTCGAACTTATTTGGTATTTTGGCGAAATGGGAAAAAGCTTTAAGCTAGGCTTCAAATTTCGAAGCCTAAAATATACAGTTCTTAACGAATCAGTTAAAACTTACTGCCAGTTGGCATAGGTGAAAACATATTAAGGGCTCTTCCATTTTCAACCAAATCCCTAATACTCATATTTTCAATAACACAATCGACAAAAGTAGGTGGAGAAAAAGCTTGTACGATTTCACCGGTACTAGCAAAAAAATGGATAAGCTCATTCGCATTAGGCCCGTCATATCTGAGCACATCTGTTTTAGAGGCAATGGATAAAGTATAAATTCTTTCGAAAGTGTTCCCTCCTGAGTTTTGCAAGCAAACAAAAGCATCAGGATATTCACTGTATAACATTTCAGCTTCAACAGCAGCCTTACTAGAAGCAGCTCCAAACAACATGGATGTCAATGCAATAGACAAATATAATTTCATAACTAAATTTCCTTTAAGTAATAAAATAACCCATCCCTCAATGGGATAGTGTAATTATACTACCTGGAACATCAACACATGTCTTTTAAAAAGCTCATCACCAAACAGACTCGAACTTAAAGTTTTTTAAATTCAAATAGATATGTTTTAAGGAATTAACTTTCGAGCTAAGAAACCATTTGGAATCAAATGGTTATAAAGAATGGTGCCGACTGCCGGAGTCGAACTGGCGACCTACTGATTACAAGTCAGTTGCTCTACCAACTGAGCTAAGTCGGCACACTCTAGATACTCACTTTGACTGTTGGTGTGTCAAAGTGAGGCGCTATTCTATTGATAACGCCAAAGATGTCAATAACAAATAGTAAACTATTCAGATTCACATCAACTAAGTGCATAAATATTGTCCAAAAGCTTTAGCTTTTAGACAATTGCACCGCTGAAGACTTCAACTTAGGGAAATGTTCTATTGGTAAATACTCAGAAAGTTTGAGCATCGACTCGCCTAACTCAGCATAGCTATCGGCACATAAATTAATATGGCCCATTTTACGCTTCTCTCGTGCTTCTTTGCGATACCAATGCAGGTGGCAACCAGGAATACCTAGCATTTCACGATTGAAACCACCAACGCCAATGATATTGATCATAGCCGCGTGACGTGTTGCCTTGGTGTCGCCAACAGGCAGATTACAAATAGCACGTAAATGGTTCTCAAACTGGCAAGTGTCTGCGCCTTGTTGTGTCCAGTGCCCGGAATTATGAACACGAGGAGCTATCTCATTTACCAACAGCTTGTCGCCTACTTGGAAAAATTCTACCGCTATAATACCGACATACCCCAGCTCATCACCTAGCTTAGTCACAGCACTTTCAGCTTGTTGTTGTAACGTGTCGGTGACCTGTAACGCGGGAGCGACAGAAACATGAAGCTGGCCTTTATAATGCAAGTTTTCAGCTAAAGGATAGAAATGCACACTGCCGTCTTGTGAACGAACGGCAACCATACTCACTTCCCGATCAAAGGCGATCATTTGTTCGGCAATCAACGGGATTTTCTGCAAATTAAGCGATGATAAAGCTTCTTTAAGTTCAGCAAGCTGCTCTCTATTCTCTAATCGCCATTGACCGTAGCCATCATAACCATCTCGGCTTGATTTAATAATCAGTTGCTCGCCTAGCTCTTCAACAGCTTGATCGAGTTGCTCGATATCTGTAATAACGTGGTGGGTACTATTAGGAACATCTAGTTTATCGAGTAATTTCTTTTCTCGAACACGATCCGCACCTGTTAGGATAGCGCGCATTGATGGAACAAGCTTACCACTTAACTCTGCCTCATGAAGCAGTGCTTCGGGCACATGTTCAAACTCAACAGACAAAACGTCGGCTTCATCAATCGCTTCAGCAATGGATAAGGAAACAGGTTGTTTACTTTCTGGATCCAATACTTTACCGCTGCTTACGTCAACAGCTTGCACCTGAATTCCTAAGGGTGCACCGGCTAGGTACATCATTTTTGCCAGTTGACCAGCGCCGTATATTAAAACTCTCATAAACTTAGCTTATTGTCTTCTAGAACGGTTCGGGTTTGTTTTTCCCTGAACTGAATAACGCTCTTAGCAACGTCTGTATCGTGCAAAGCAATAACTTGTGCAGCAAGTAATCCAGCATTAGCTGCACCAGCTTCACCGATAGCTAACGTACCAACAGCAACGCCTTTAGGCATTTGAACGATTGAATACAGCGAATCCACGCCGCTCAGTTGGCTTGACCTAACAGGCACACCAAATACAGGGATATGCGTATTTGCGGCTATCATGCCAGGTAAATGTGCAGCACCACCAGCACCCGCGATAATTACTTGAATACCTTCATCGGCAGCACTTTCAGCAAACTCGGTCAATAATCCGGGGGTACGGTGGGCAGAAACAACCTTAGCTTCATAATCAACACCCAGGGTTTCTAACATCTCAGCAGCCAAACGCATGGTTGGCCAATCTGATTTAGAGCCCATCACAATTGCCACTCTTGGCATAATTCGTCTCCAACCTAATTCGACATAGAAGCACCTGTCGATGACTTCATGTTATGTACAAAAATCGCTCAAAAAAATAAGAGGCGGATTGTAACGCAAATTATAAGCGGCGTCGTGTCTCTATTTACTCAAGATTACAAGAAAAACGTCAGAGCGTTAATTTTTAATTCCAACACTATTGTTAGGGCTTATTACATAAAAAGTTACGTAGACTTTATGATTAGCCCCTTCTATTCTATC
>CAZVDU010000055.1:8824-25068 GCA_964625615.1 uncultured Pseudoalteromonadaceae bacterium
TAAAGCAATTTGAAGAATTAGGCTTTGATACTGAATGGGTAGATGGCAGTGATTTTGAACGTGCGGGGCATGTAGTTGCTAAATACGGCACCAAAGGTCCAAAAATATTAATGATTGGTCACTTGGATACTGTTTTTACTAAAGACGATTCTTTTCAATCATTCACCTCTCTTAATAACAATATGGTTGCGGGCCCTGGCATTACAGACATGAAAGGCGGGAATGTGATTATTGTTTCGGTACTGCGCGCGCTGAAAGAACTCAATTTGTTAGACAATATGAGCGTTACGGTCGTCATGACTGGCGACGAAGAAAGTAGTGGTAAACCACTTTCTGCTTCTAAAAAAGCGCTTATTGATGCGGCGAAATGGGCTGATATTGCGCTCGGTTTTGAGGACGGGGACAGCAACATCAAGACGGCCGTTATCGCACGGCGTGGTTCTGTTAATTGGACTCTGGATGTAAAAGGTAGGCCTGCTCATTCATCCCAGATATTTTCTGATGACATTGGCTACGGTGCTATTTTTGAGACAGCTCGCATTCTTAACTCCTTTAGAGAGCAACTCGCTGGATACGGCAACTTAACCTTTAACCCAGGTGTTTTACTGGCCGGGACAACCATTGATTACGACGGTAAAAATACGGTTGGTGAAGCTTTCGGTAAACGTAATGTAGTTGCACAAACAGCTACAGTTACTGGTGGCATTCGCGCGCAAACGCCCGAAGAGTTAGAGCACGCTAAGAAAGTGATGCACAAAATTGTCAACGAAAACCTGCTACATACATCAGCAACTCTCGTTATAGGTGATGGCTATCCACCGATGGCACCAAGACAAGAGAATTACGATCTTCTCGCTATCTATAGCGATGTGAGCGAGTCACTGGGCTATGGCAAGGTTGAGGCCGTTAATCCGAGAAATGCCGGCGCCGCAGACATTTCATTTACTGCAAATTATGTCGATATGGCAATGGATGGGTTAGGCTTGATGGGCTCTGGAGGGCATACTAAAGACGAAATGGCTGACATGACCAGTTTCGCGAAAAATATGCATAAAGCTGCGATATTGATGTACCGCTTGTCTCAGCAGTAATCTTTGCAAATGCAGAGTCGCTCCCGCTCTGAGAATATATGGGAGCGATTTTGGTCGCTAAAACTCAATATACGCTAAGAACCACCAAACAGAACATCTGCAGCAGCAATGCTCATACGTGTTGGAGAGTGCCCAACACTAGGCACTAGTTGTATATCCCATGCAAAAGAAGTATTCAACGTATTGGCTTGTAACTCCGATTGTTCATAGAAATAGCGCCCACGCTCTAACCTGTGTGTACCTTGTAAGTCGGCAAATTTATCTCTGCGAAACCACCCTCTGAATTCATCTTCATTGTCATTTTCACCCAAAAGGACAATCAACTTTTTAGAGAACGAAAGAGGTAGCTGGCTAATCATAGGTTCAGGCTGTATAGGTGCTCTCTTTAGACCGTATGGGAAAGGCGATGAAAAATCAGGCACTGTATACCAACTGGCATTAGCAGCAACAATCCTATTGGCCTTAGTTTGGGGGTAAAACAAGGCTAATCTGTGCGCTAATTCACCAGATGAGCCATGACCGAAAAAATCATAACCTGTCTGATTAGATTGTGTGGCTTCTACTGCAATATCAAAAACGCGGTCAAAATCTTCAAAGATCCACTGCGATCGATCTTCGATAGGAACATACTCATCCTCAATAACGGTGAGGGTTCCAGCAAGATCATAATTAGCAGATGTTGGATAAACATCGCTGGTGTACATAGGCGATAATATGAATAGGTTATATTTCTTAGCAGCTGCAATCCAACGGTTGCGTGCCATCTCGCTATTCCGATCACGATCGGATAAGACCATAACAATGTTCGAGTTTTCATCAAACGTTTTAGGCTTGTAGTAAAAGACTTCTATCTTGTTGCCTTCCCTCCCATCACCAGCATCAACATAGAAGGAGCCTAACTCACTATCTAGCTCAAGATCATCAGAATCTGCTGCCAGGCTAATAAAAGAGAACGAGAATAAAAAAAAGGTTGTAATGAGTGACTTTACAGACATAGTTAAAAAACCTCAGTTGTATGATGAACTTATGGTTCAGGTTTTATATCGATATTATTATACGTTGAAAGAAGGTATGTAGGGTTAGTATCTTCAAAATAAACTTTTAGTAAATATTACAAACTTAACCCAATGAGCCTAGCCACAAGCTTCAAACGAAACAACTTGCGGCTAGATATCAAGTGGTTATTTATTAGCCTTCATATAATCCAAGGTTAGATTAGTCAACAATTTAATCCCTGTAGGCATACCAGCATCATCGACATAGAACTCTGGCGTGTGGTGTGCAGGTGCATCCTTTTTAGCAACATCTAGAGGCTTACCACCAACGAACATATAAAGGCCTGGGACTTCTTCTTGGAAGAAAGAGAAATCTTCTGCACCTGTTGTCGCATTAACCAATTGAACATTACCGCTACGTTCAAGTGTTGGTAACATTTGCGCAGTTAAATCAGGATCATTATAGGTAATCGGATAGTTATAATCTAATGGTAACGTGACCTCTACAGATGCTCGCATACTGTCTGCGATCGCATTTGCTTTGCGCGGTAGCGCTTCATATATATGTTCACGTGCTTCTTCATTTAACGTTCTGATCGTCCCCACTAACTCAACTTCATTCGGAATAATATTTGAACGAACACCACCATGAATAGAACCAATTGTGATGACGGCGCCATCATCAACCAATGTTAATTCTCGACTGACAATAGTTTGTAGGCTATTAATGATTTGGGCAGCCGTTGTAACAGGGTCAACACTAAACCAGGGATAAGCCCCATGTGCTTGTTTGCCTTTAACAACGATTTTGAACGGGTCAACAGCAGCCATAATACCGCCAGGGCGATAGTTGATCGTACCGATATCAGTATTCGAACTGATATGCACACCAAAAATCACATCAACGTCAGGGTTCTTTAGAACACCTTCTTCAACCATGACTTCTGCACCACCTCTTTCACCCGCAGGCGCACCTTCTTCGGCAGGTTGGAATATAAATTTCACCTTACCGTGAAGCTCGCCTTTCATTGAGGTCAGTATTTGGGCAACACCCATTAACATAGCGGTATGTGTATCGTGCCCGCACGCATGCATAACAGGCACATCATTGCCTTCAAAGTCACCTCTAACAGTTGATTTCCAAGGGAGATCATTCTGCTCAGGCACAGGTAAGGCATCAATATCAGCCCTAAGCGCGACTACCGGACCTGGGCGGCCACTATCAAGCACGGCAACAACACCTGTACCGGCAACACCTGTCTGAACAGGTAACCCTAAACCCCGAAGGTGATTAGCGATATACTCTGCCGTTTTATATTCACGGTTAGACAATTCCGGGTTCTGGTGCAAGTGATGACGCCATTTAACAACATCGGCTTCAATTTGATTGGTCATCTTTTCAACACTGTCAGCCGCAAAAACCAGTTTTGGCAGTAAACAGCAGGCTAATAGGGCCTTTTTCATTTTATTATCTCCAGAGTAGGGTCTTTAGCATTATGGCTACCACTTTAGGTCTTGCGAAGAAAAATAACAAATAGAAACGCTATTTCTGGACAGATGTGTGGAAAGCCTGAATGTGATTGGAGGATAGAGATTCACCTTCGCTTAATGAAGGTGAATCAGTAGGAACTGATTTACTAGAAGAGTTTAGTAACTTGAAAGCCGTTCTTCAACAAGTTGCAACACCTTGTCGCCTTCAACTTGCATACATACTTTGTGTTTCGGTCTGCCTTCCCACTCGGTCATTTTGAATGTCCGACCTTCCGGCGAGAAAGTCGTTTGACCAATCGCTAAACCTTCAGTGATAGAGATAATACTACCGCTAACTGTCGTAAATAACTCAGGGTGTGTTAGATAAACAATAGTTGCAGGATCGTGCAGGTAACACCCATGAATACCTAGGCTCTCTTTGTAGAATTCGATATAAAATTCTGACGATTGCTTCAGTAATTTCCCTGGTCTAGAACCGTTTGCAGCAATACGGTCAGTGATCTCTGGTGTCAGGATCATTTGACTAGTGACATCAAGCCCCATCATCACCACATTCCAAGAGGCTGCAAATACACGCTCTGCTGCATGGGGATCATTGTGAATATTGGCTTCTGCAACCGGTGACACATTCCCTGTACAATGCACTGTCCCGCCCATTAAAACGACTTCTTTAACGAGTGACACAACCTCTGGTGCTTTTTCCACTAAACGGCCAAGGTTAGTTAACGGCCCCAACGCAACAAGTGTAATTTCATGAGGGTTCGCTTTGATCGTTTCAATCATCCAATCGACTGCATTTTGCTCTTCTAAAGATGATTTAGAAGCAGGCCAATTAATATTGCCAAAACCATCGTCACCGTGCACAAACTCTGCGTAGCTGTCTGTACTGAACTCCATAGGCTGGCTTTCGCCTTTAAAAACAGGCACGTTATAAGGCGCCATATCGGCAAGAACAAGCCCATTAAGGCTTGTAATATCAACAGCCACGTTGCCGAATACTGTTGTCAGCCCTAACACCTCAACTTCGGGTGATTTAAACGCAAGCAACACAGCAAAGGCATCATCTACACCTGGGTCTGTATCAATGATAATTTTCTGAGTCATTATTTTTCCTGTTCTTGAATAAATTGCTCAACATCACTGCGAGCAGGTATAGAAGGTATTGCGCCAGCTTTTGTCACGCTTAAAGCAGAAGCACCGCAAGCCATTTTTAGTGCTTCTTTAATAGGTAAACTAGACTGCTTTGCAGCCATGAAATAGCCAATAAATGTATCTCCTGCAGCAGTTGTGTCCACAGCGTCGACTTTAAACGCCTCACAAAAGGTTTTATCTCTCTTATGATAATGGCTAACGCCTGCACTGCCTTGGGTTACCAGCATTTCGAGCTTCTCTGACCAATCTAACGCCATGGTTTCGGCTTTTTCAGTGTTTTCTGTCGCCGTCAAATCCCTCAACTCGATTTCATTGACAATAAGTAAGTCTAGCTTGGGCAATAAACCTAATGTTAAGGCCTTATCCATTGGTGCAGGATTAAAAGCAATATTCAACCCTTTTGATTTAGCCTGTTCAACAACATAATCAATCAGATTTGTTTCATTCTGAAGCAGCACCCAGTCACCTTTTGATGCCATAGACAGTTGTCGATCGATTTGTTCTTCAGTTAACCCACGGTTTGCACCGGCAAACAAAACAATTGCATTCTCGCCGTCTTGGTTAATTTGAATGATTGCATGCCCAGTCTCATATCCAGGCAACGCCTCGATAGCACCGACATTAACACCAAGTTCTTTTAACAGTACTTGCGCCTGAAATTCATCACTCCCAACAGCACCAACATGATGAACACTTGCCCCAGCTCTTGCAGCAGCAGCTGACTGATTAGCGCCTTTGCCGCCCAATAACTTTTGATAGTGGTTGCTACTTATTGTTTCACCTGGTCGGACGAAGTGCATTAACTGATAGCAATGATCCCAATTAATAGAACCTACGTTGAATAATTGCATGAAAAACCTTGTTTACAAGAAGCGAATGAAACATTTGTTTCAATGTTAAATCAAAAGAAACAAAAAGACACGCACAGTGTTCAAAATTCCATCCATAATAAGTCTATTATATTACAGCTAAGCGTTTGAATTCGCGACTCCATTTGTCCACTATACAGCCAACCTAAGCATCACCTGGCTCTCAAAAAGACCTCAAAATGTCTAATCATGACCGTTCACAAGGCTTCCGACTGAAAAACTATTTATCAGGCCCATTAGCAGCTAGTGCTGAATTCAGCTTAGCTGGTTCATACATTGAGCCCTTCAGTATGGAACAAGTAGCAGAACTCAACACAAACTTAGCACAGGACCTTTTAAACACACCGATGCACTACCCTGATGCAGAAGGTTCGCTAGCGATCAAAGAGTCTGTCTCTAAGCGCTTTAACATAACTCCGAACGAAACAATACTCACCGAAGGGGCTGATGGAGCAATACAGTCGTTGTACGAAGCTGTATTGAATCCTGGTAGCAAGGTGTTAGTTCAAGTTCCCTGTTACGAACCATTAAAAGCAACAGCGAAGGCCCTTGGGTGCAACGTTATTGATTGGCAATGTCTACCAGAGAACAATTGGGAGCCGACATTAGCGCAGTTAGAAGATAACCTTAAATCTGGTCTGGATGTTGTTGTTATTAATGTGCCACATAACCCAACAGGCTGGATGCCAAGCGAAGCCTATTGTGAGCAGTTAATACAATTATGTGACTGTTATGGTGTGTTGCTTATTGCTGACGAGATTTATCTTGGGCTTCCTCAAAACAAACTCTTTAAACCTTTTGCTGAACGCTATGAAAAAGCTGTTTCCATTAGCGGCTTATCAAAAGCGTTCGGCCTACCGGCTTTGCGAATTGGTTGGTTAGCCTCGCAAAACCAGAAGGTAATGCAAAAGGTCCGTTTGGGCAGAACCTATGGCAATGCGTTTATGAGCGCTTTGTCAGAAGTCGTCGCATTAACCATAATGACAAATGCCGATGAAGTACTGGCTTTTAATTCTATTCAAAGACAACAGGGGTTGATGTTAATGCAACAGTTTGTTGACAATAACCCTAACCATATCAGCTGGTTAAAGCCAGATGGAGGGGTAACAGGTTTCTTTAAGCTAGCTGACGGTGTCAGTGCAGACGCCTTCGCGCAAAATGCTATTGAGTCACATAAGTTGCTTTTAGTACCGTCAAGCTTATTCGACGCGGGTGATAATTATCTGCGCCTAGGTTTTGGTCTAAAATCCACTCAACCTGCACTCGAGCGGCTGCAAGATGTCTTTGATAAGTGTATTGGCTAAACCACAACAATCGGAAGATAAAATGAGCACTGCCCCTTTAATTATTATTAACGAAGATACCGTTAAACGGCTCGCCGGTTGGGATTGGATCATCGAAGCGGTTGAACGAGCTTTTATCGCGCAAGCCAATAACACTGGTGAAATATTCCCAACAGTTTTAGGACATGGTAGTCAGCAAGGGACAATACTCGGTGCCAAATCGGGTGTTATTAATCCATCACCCGCCAAAAGTGCATCTGGTGGCTTACTAGGCATAAAAGTTGGTACTTACTGGCCTGAAAACCCTTTTGTGGGAATACCTTCTCATGGTTCAACAACCTTGCTACTTGATAATGCAACTGGCTTTCCAAAAGCCTTGATTAATGCCCACTTCTTAAATGGTATGCGTACTGCTGCTGCCAACGCTGTCGCAGCTAGGTATTCATCAAACCCTAACGCGACACATATGGCGATATTCGGCGCTGGTAGCCAAGCCCGATTCGAAGTAGATGCTTTATGCCAGGTACGCGAGATCAAGCATGTTAGTATCGTCAACAGAGGAAGCAAGAAAGCGGCTATTTTCGCGGAAGAATTAGAAGCTAAAGGATTGCAAGCTACTATTTGTAACGCGCGGCAAGCTATTGAAAATGCGCACCTTGTGACCACAGTGACGGCTTCTCGCCAACCTTTGTTTGAAGCCCAATGGGTCAAACCAGGAACACACATTTCTGCTATGGGCAGTGACGCTCCCGGAAAACAAGAAATACCACCTGAGTTATTCAGTCAAGCACGTTTATTTTGTGACAATCATGATCAATCAACACGTATTGGCGAGTTTCAATATGTCACCGAGGAACTCAAACCTACTATTACCGAGATTGGCGAAATTATCTCTCAAAAAGCCAACCTTTTCTCTCAGAACCAAGTCACCTTGTTTGATAGCTCAGGAATTGGCTTACAAGATGTCGCCGTTGCAGGTCAATTATTAACGCTTGCGAAGCAAAGCGACCTTATTAAAACTATTGATTTTTAAGACACAAAACTGCCATAAAGATCGTGATTTTCATCACGATTATTCTATATAAAAACGACTATAACGCAGTTATCACGAACCACTAACGTTTTCCTTTTTTTGACTTTTGCTTGATTGAAATCGTCTATTCTTCACTCTACTGTTCGCACCACTCCAGTGAGGGGAAATACTAAAAATAAGCCTTTACTGATTTAATTCAACAAAACACAGGTTACTAATGATGACACAAGCCAATCAAAATAATGGGACTGCAGCTTCATCGAAACAATGGATTCTTGGAGCAGCTTTATGCGCTTCTTTCATTCCGCAATTTGCTAATGCTGGAGCTTGGGTTGCAGCTAAAGGTGAAGGTTATACAAAATACGGTGCCACATCTTTCAATGCGACTGATTTCTTTGGCGATAACCCTGATTTTCGTGAATTTAATGGCGACAACATTTCTTTTTACGGCGAATACGGTTTAGGCAATAAAACTGCCATCTATGGCTCCTTGTTATATCAGGATATTGAACAGACAGATGCCAGTAACAACACAACATCTAATGATGGTCTTGGTGATGTTGAAATTGGTCTACGTTATCAATGGCAAGCAGATCCTTTCGTGTTATCAACGTCATTTCTCGTTAAACTCCCGTACTTATATGATGAAAATGACACTCTACCCTTAGGTAATGGCCAGCTCGATTACGAAGGAAGGGTACTCATTGGCAAGAGCCTAAACAAATACGGCTATTTTGGCCTTGAGCTAGGTTACCGCTTCAGAACAGAAGATCCTTCAGATGAAATTAGATACTTAGTTGAATACGGCTTTTCATTCAACGATAATGCTTACTTCCGTACCAAACTTGATGGTATTGAAAGTGCAGATAATGCAAACGACGGCGTTACCGATCTTAATGGTAACCTTTCAACTCCGCTTGCATTCGATGTTGGTAGGTGGGAATTAACCGTGGGTTATAACTTTGGCCCAGCAAGACCATCAGGCGAAACTCGTTGGGGTCTCGAACTCACCTTTACACAAGATGTCTTTGGTGACAACACACTTGATGGTGACTCATTACAACTAGGTCTTACAAGGGTCTTCTAAATTATGTCGATTGTTGGCGCTGCCATTTTAGCAGTACATTTCTTCATGTTGCTTATGTTATCGTTTTTCGGGTTGCATAGGATCTCTATGGTATTTAGATGGATGCGCTACAGAAAAGCACGTCCAACCATTCAGCAAAAATATGAAGAATTGCCTTTAGTAACTGTGCAAATCCCATTGTTCAACGAAAAATTCGTTGCCCAACGGATAATTGATGCCTGCGCCAGTTTCGACTACCCCACTGACAAATTGCAGATACAGGTTGTAGATGACTCGACCGACAACACGAAAGAGTTGGTTGCTCAACGTGTTGAACAATACCAAAGAGACGGCATCAACATTGAACATGTACACCGCACAAATCGTGAAGGTTTTAAAGCTGGTGCTTTAAAAGATGCTATGGCATCTGCCACAGGCGAATTTATTGCCATTTTTGATGCTGACTTTATGCCCGCACCATCAACCATTAAAGATTGTATTCATCATTTCACTGATGAATCAGTGGGCATGGTACAAATGCGTTGGGAACACATTAACCGTTTCAGCAGTCGCTTTACCGAAGCACAGGCCATCATTCTAGACTCACATTTTGCACTTGAACAACAAGTGCGTTACGCCAGTAATAAGCTATTCAACTTCAATGGTACTGCTGGTGTATGGCGCACTTCTGCCATTGTTGACTCTGGACACTGGCAAGGTGATACACTCACAGAAGATTTGGACCTTAGCTATCGTGCGCAAATGAGAGGTTGGAATTTACGCTATTTAAATGATGTTTCCTGTCCTGGTGAATTACCCGCGAATATGGACGCTTTCAGAAGTCAACAACATCGTTGGGCTAAAGGTGGCATCCAAGTCATGCTTAAAATACTAGGTGATGTATGGCGTAGTGGCTTTGGCTTAAGCAAAAAACTGGAAGCAACCTTTCATTTAGCGAATAACTTGTCTTATTTAGTCGTTCTTCTAGACACAATATTCTTACTCATTCCGAGCATCATAGTTCGTGAGATTTATGATATTGAGTTTATGTTCTGGATTGACTTACCCTTCTTATTACTTGCAACTGGCGGTCACCTACTCTATTTATATTTTGGACAAGTCGCTTTGAAACACTCTAAGCGCAGAGCTTTCTCTCATGTTCCAGGCCTAATGCTAGTGGGTATTCAATTAGCCTTTAATAATGCAAGGGCCGGTATAGAAGCGCTACGTGGTCAACAAAGTGAATTTGTTAGAACACCGAAAAGTGGCGAAAAAGCCGTTAGAGAAAAGGCACAATCTTTATCTATTTCACAACAATTTTATCAAGTTGTACTGCCTAAAAGTGCGGCTGTAGAATTTCTGTTATCAATAGTCTATTGCATCGTATTGGCGTGGGCCGTTCATAATCAGATTTGGTTTATGACACCTTTCTTAATGCTACTGATCATTGGCTTCATGACGACAGCCTTCACTAATTTCCGAAATCAGCTTTCACTGAATTCATAGGCTGTGATGATAGCGCCCAGGGGCAGTAATTCGCAGAGCCGATCATACTACTCAGTTGTAGGCACTGCTTTACTACTCGTCGTTGGGAGCTTTTTTATTGAGTTTATCTTTACGCAAAATAATCAAGCACTTCAAACTTACTTAGGCCATATGGTTGGCTTACAATTTTCACTTTTATTTCTGGCAATGCTAGCGGCTTGGTATTTAGGGCCTAAGTCACAAAAGCTGGCGGATTATAAAGTACTAATCATAGTTGCTATTATTGCACGTGCTCTTTTATTCCCTATAGATCCTTATATGTCGAATGATGTTGAACGCTACCTCTTCGACGGCTACATTGCATCCATCGGTTTAGATCCCTATACCGTTAGCCATAATGATCCGCTATTAGCTGACGCTATTGGACAGTGGACTCCTCCTATTGAACACCTTGAATATGCCACTTTATATCCGCCAGCGGCTTTGGCGTTGTTTACACTTGCTGCTAGCTTTGGAGCTGATTTGGCACCAGCAGCTTGGAAAGTGCTTATTATTCTTGCCAGCTTAGTAACACTCTTCGTTGGTATTCGTATCCTTCAAAAATTGAACAAGCTTCAACATCTCAGTCTTATTGCCTTGTCTCCAATACTAATATTGGAGAGCGGCATTGGTGTGCATGTTGATACCTTCTGCACACTCTTTGTTGCATTGGCAATCTGGTCAATATTCAAATACAAGGACCAACCAACCTCAGGCTCACCACAGTACTTATTTCTTGCTGGAGTATTCATTGGCTTAGGTACACTGACTAAAATTTTGCCTATTGTGTTACTGGCGCCACTGGTTGTAGGGCTTTTAAAAACATCATTCAAGCACGCATGTTACCTGCTTCTTACTACCATAGGCACTATCACTTTAGGCTATACCTTAAGTTTCGCGTTCGGGTTAACGCCTATTGGCAGTATCGGTGTTTTTTTTGAGAAGTTTCGCTTTGGCTCCTCCTATTTTTATTGGCTCGAGCAGCTATTAGCTTTGTTCAAATCTTCAGTAGCAACCTCTGAACCTTGGATAGAAGAGCAATTACTATTGTCCATAGCTACTGCAATAACATACGTCATCGTATTAAGTAGTTTTATTGCCGTGACTCTGATTACTTGGTCGAAAAGTGTATTTGTAAATGATAGAAATAGCATTTTAGCAATGCAATTTGCGCTATCTATACCGCTCTTTTTCAGCCCAGTAGTCTACTCTTGGTATTTTGCACCACTGGCACTGCTCGTCGCATTATCCCCTAACTTACCTTTATTAGTTTGGTTAGGGCTAATGCCATTAACCTACGAAGTGTTAGGTAAGTGGGTATGCTGTCACCAATGGAATCCAGCAGTTTGGCCTTTGTCACTAATGGCGATAGGTTTGTCGTTAAGCTTTGCTTATTTGTATTTTCAACGGCAAGAAACTAGTACCGATAATTCGACCAAAACGTTGTTAACTTAACACCAGATTTTTAGAACAGTATGGCCATTAAAGCCATACTGTAAAATGGGAAAAGAGATGTATAAAGAGCTAAAAGTAGTTGCCATTATCCCAGCACTTGATGAAGAAGAAGCTATTGGGAATGTGGTAGAAGGCTTGAATCAACTATCTATACAGTATGAAGGTAGAGAGCAAAAAATCATCGACCACGTCATTGTTTGCGACAATGGTTCGACTGATAGAACGGCTCAAGTCTCTGAGTCACATGGCGCGACTGTCGTTAAAGAACCGCGTATGGGGTATGGGCAAGCTTGCCTAACAGCGATAAAAGCCTTACCAGAATGTGACATAGTTCTCTTTGTTGATGGCGACGACTCATGCAAGATAACAGATGCAATCCCCATGTTGGAAGGCATCGACCAAGGCTTAGATGTTGCTATAGGTTCACGCGTGATGGGCACGATGCAACGCGGAGCATTGACCGTCCCTCAGCGATTTGGTAATTGGTTAGCTGCACAACTAATTCATTGGTTTTGGGAATATAAGATCACCGACCTCGGTCCATTTAGAGCCATACGTACGCAAGCACTTAACAGTATTTGTATGCAAGACAAGGCTTTTGGTTGGACGGTAGAGATGCAAATCAAAGCCATTCAGTACGGCTATGCCATGTCTGAATTCCCTGCTGACAGTAAAGTGCGTATTGGTCAGTCTAAGATCAGTGGAACCATTAAAGGAACCATTGGTGCAGGCAGGGGTATTTTAGGCACAATATTTAAACTTAGGTGGCAACAAGCTGGCTATGTAACTGTTAATATGCAGGAGTAATTCGTATGATAAATTATATTCGTAACCCTTATATGGCGTTGTTATTAGCAGGTAAAGTGTTGGCCATGGTTGCAGTGGTTCATGTCTATCATTTATGGCTAGCACGAACTGCTCACGCGAACCCATTATTTGAACAGCATGCACTAGGCAGTGACGCACAGGTCGATCACTCAGATTGGCAAAAGATACTCGACAGTTATTTAGTAAAAAGCGATAAGTCAGGCCACACGCTATTTCGTTACAACGATGTGAGTGACGATGATAAAGCCTCGCTGGAAGACTATATTGATGGCCTTCAAGAAATCAGTCCATCAGTGTTAAACCAAGATGAACAATTCGCTTATTGGGTTAATATGTATAACGCAGTAACCGTTAATCTCATCATAGACGCCTACCCGATTGAGAGCATTAAAGACGTCGGCAGTGTTGTTAATTTAGGCCCTTGGGATGATGTTGTTGTTGAAGTTGATGGTCAAGAGATGACATTAAATAACATTGAACATGGTGTTCTTAGACCTATTTTTGGTGAAAATCGCGTTCACTACGCAGTCAATTGTGCCAGCTTGGGCTGCCCTAACCTGCAACCTACTGCGCTAACCGCCGAAAACCTTGAAGAACAACTGGAACTGGCTGCGGAAGATTTTATCAATCATAGTAAGGGCGTTAGTTTCCATGGTAACGAGCTTACGTTGTCTAGCATTTATGATTGGTTTGGTTCTGACTTTGGTGGCGATGAAGAATCAGTTTTGGAACACATTACCTATTACGCAACGCCAGAACTTGAAGCTAAGTTAGACGCATTCAACGGTAAAATTAAGTACGATTACAACTGGCAGTTAAATGATGCCGCACGCGAAGAGTAATACCCAACCTACGCTGGTCGTTTTTTGCAAACGACCGAAGCTAGGCCAAGGTAAACAGAGACTCGCAGCAAGCATTGGCGCCGCGAAAGCCTTTCAAATTGCCGTGGCCTTACTGGATTGTGCGTTAGAAGACGCACAAGGTTGGGAAGGCCCTGTTGTTATTGCCGTCGCTTCTCAAATCGACAAGCACTGGGCTGCTTCATTGCTAAAAAGAGATGTTACTGTCATGGTTCAACCAGAAGGCAATCTCGGCATACGTTTGAACACCATAGATACACGTCTAAGAGAGCAAGGACATGGCGAATTAGTATTTATTGGCACTGATGCACCTATACTTGACCACACCATTTATCAATCCGTCATCAAAAAGCTCAACACTAAAGATGTGGTTTTGAGTAAAGCTGATGATGGTGGCGTGACTATTATGGCTAACGGCGCCAAATGGCCGGACCTAGAAGAGTTAGGTTGGAGCACACACACACTTGCCGATGATCTAGCAAATGCTTGTCACCAAAAGCGTTTAAGCCTATGCTACGTCGCTGCAACGTATGACATTGATGTAGAAGCCGATCTTTATCGACTTGCACTGGAATTGGGCAAGGATTCGCGGTTATCTCGTCGTCAACTCGTCAAACAAATCAACAATATTAATCCAGCGGCTAAACAAGCATTATCAGCTTAAGAAACTGGCATCTTACATAGGAAAACCATGTTAGCTATTATTGGTGGCACCGGTATATACCAACTCGATAATGTCGAGGTCTTACACACCCATAACGTTAAAACGCCTTATGGTGATGCCGTGGCCACCGAGTGTCTCTATTATGAGCGCAAAGTATTATTCTTGGCCAGGCATGGAGCCGGGCATCAACTATTACCTCATGAAATTAATTATAGAGCCAATATCTATGCGCTAAAACAGCTCGGTGCTAAACAAGTTATTGGGTTGTCGGCCGTGGGGAGCCTGCAAATGGAAGTTGCACCAGGTGATTTATCTATACCAAACCAATACATGGACTTTGTTAGGGGAAGTCGAGAAAAAACCTTTTTCGGTAATGGCATTGCTGCACATGTGTCCACCGCTGAACCGACATGCCAATCACTCGCCGATGCCTTATCAGCAGTTGGGGATTCAATAGGTATCACAGTCCATCGCAACAAAACCTATGCATGTGTTGACGGCCCACGATTAGGTACGAAGGCGGAAAGTAACTTCCTTCGAGGCCCAGCCAATTGTGATCTTGTAGGGATGACAAATGTTCCTGAAGTGTTTCTCGCACGTGAAGCACAACTCGCATATTGCACGTTAACGATAGCGACAGATTACGACTGCTGGCAGGAAGATCCTAATTTGCATGTTACTGTTGATAAAGTGATAAGCCGTTACGGTGAAAGCTTACAAAAAGCTACAAAGCTTATTCTAGCGTACTTGAAAGAGCCAGAAACGCCTTGTACATGCCGTTGCAGAACATCATTAAGCGGTGCTGTTTTAACGCCAGAGCAGGTCATGTCTGATGAGCAAAAAACCCTTATAGACATTTTGAAACGGTAACAACAAAGCCTTATGAATGCCTTAACCCAGGCTGCTCTGCATCCAGCGTTTCAATCATTCTTTATCATGTTAGTGGTTATTGTTATAGAACGCGTATGGCCGGTCTCAAAAAAGTACCACCCGCTGACTGTATTTCGTTTACTTGCTCATCGCATGGCACTGAAGGTAAATCCTGACCCCAAACGCAGTAAACAACAGAAAATGATTTCGGGTGCGTTAGCGATGATCGTCATACTCGTCCCGTTACTGTTACCAATTGGCTTGTTTATTCAGTTTGCTGACATTCCTCAATTTTTTGACGGGTTATTGCTGTTGATTGCTTTGCAGTTCCAAGACGTTTTATCTCAGGCGAAAAAAGTCACACTTGCACTTAATCGAGAAAAGAAAGCGCTCGCCCGTCACTTTCTGAGCGACTCATGCTTACGAAAAACTGATAATCTGTCCGAAGTCGGTTTATGTAAGGCAACCATTGAGTCCACACTATTGCGATTTACCTATCAATACATTGGCGTCTTGTTCTGGTTCTTATGGGCAGGGGGATTGGCGGCTCTGTCTTATCGTTTAATCATTGAATTAAGCCAAGTTTGGAATACAAAGAGAAGAGAACATGTACATTTTGGTCAGCCTGTGTCAGCAGTGAGGCTTGCTTTAGCTTGGCTGCCATCGCAGTTAACGATGATCATGTTTATGTTCGCACAAAATATCAATCACGCTTGGTATTCTAAGAAACGCCTTCCCAAACGATCGACAATACGAAATAAATTAATAGCTGTTTATGCAGGTGCTTTACATTGTCAATTGGGTGGGCCGGTTATTTATGGCGAAAACAAATATCGGCTAATTAAAAGTGGACCTCCTCGCTTCCCTAAAAGCCAAGATATATTAGCAAGCCTAGTTGCAGTCAATAGAACGCTAGCGATATGGATCATATTCAGTTTTTTCGTCAGCGCATGTTATTACGCGATAAACTCAAAACTTTTATGAAAAATCATACGATTAAAACTCTGCTAATCAATTGCATAATCGCCGTATCCTTATTTCCTCATTGTGGTCATGCTCTAGA
>CAZVDU010000056.1:0-24572 GCA_964625615.1 uncultured Pseudoalteromonadaceae bacterium
CTTCTCATTCTTAACAACCTGCTTTTCACGCTCCAATGCTTCGTCTGTCACCGTAAGAACCTGTACCCCAAAGGCCATCCTTATAGTTGGACTGTTATTGGTTCACTACCAGATTTACAGGCAGCGACACTTGAAGATCTCAAGGAATTTTACAATCGTTATTATGGCGCAAGCAATGCGACTCTGAGTATCGTAGGCGATATAGATATTGAGCAAACTAAAACAAAAGTTAAAAAGTGGTTCGGTGAGATTCGCCGTGGCGAAGAGGTTAATGCACTACCTGCTATGCCGGTAGCATTATCAGAAACGAAAGCGTTTTATTTTGAAGATAACTTTGCCAAATTACCTGAGCTACGACTCACTTTCCCTAGTGTCGAGTCATATCATAAGGACGAGCAAGCCTTAGATATTTTAGGACAACTGTTAGCGGGGAGTAAAACATCACCACTTTACCAACACATTGTTATCCAGAAAAAACTCGCACCTGGAGTTAGTAGTTTTAATAATAGTATGGAGATTGCTGGCGAGTTTGTATTCAGAGTCCGAGCCAATGCAAATACTGATTTAGAAGACGTTAATCAAGCCGTACAGGAGGCATTAAAACAGTTTGAGCAACAAGGTGTAAATGCAAAAGACTTAAAACGCATTAAAGCTGAGCAAGAAACACAACTTTATACCAGCTTATCAACAGTACTTGGAAAATCGAATCAACTTGCTTCTGATAACGAGTTTGCAGGCAACCCTGGTTATGCCATTCAATCGGCGGCATTGTTAAAATCTGTTACTGCTGAAGATGTTATGAATGCTTACCGTAAATATATCAAGGGTAAGCCGGCTATTATTACCAGTTTTGTCCCCAAAGGCCAAGTCAGTTTGGCTGTTAACGATGCTGAATTAGCTTCTGTATGGATCGAAGAAGTAAAAGCGGCGGCGGCTAACGAACAAGTCAGTCAAGGCGCTGTGGCTGAATATGAGAAAACACCTAGTAGCTTTGCTCGCACTGAACCTGATTTTGGAGAGCTTCCTCTCGTTAAAATGCCTGAAATTTGGGAGGCTAGCTTGCCAAACAATATTCGCTTGCTTGGTATTGAAAATGGTGAAATACCGTTAGTTACATTTGATGTCACTATCGAGGGTGGGGGGATGCTTGATTTACTCAATAAAAAAGGGACTTCGAACCTGCTTGCTCGACTTATGAATGAGGGAACAGCAACTAAAACTCCTGAGCAGTTGGAACAGGCTATCGGGTTATTAGGATCAACAATCAGTGTTTCTGCGAGTGCTGAAGAAATCACAATTAGTAGTTCATCACTTGCTAGGAATTTTGAAGACACAGTAGCATTGGTTGAAGAAATTTTATTTTCACCTCGTTGGCAACAATCAGACTTTGAACGAGTTAAATCTGCTGCGTTGACAGCAATAAAAGGTCGTGAGGCAAATCCGAATACCATCGCTAGAATGGCGTTTAATAAACTGTTGTATGGAGAACAACACCCACAAGGTATAGCTCAAAGTGGGACTACTAACACTGTTACGACGATTGAAATATCTGATTTGAAGCAATATTACCAGTCGATGCTTAAGGCAAATACTCGCATGCATATTGCGGGAAATGTAAGTGAGCAAAGGGCTAAGTCAGCATTAAGAAGTGTTGCTAATAGTTTTAAAGCGTCAAAACAGCATAATCAAACCTATAAAATTCCTGAACAGGTAAATGCTGGGAAAGTATTTTTTATCGATGTCCCTGGTAGCAAACAGAGTGTTATCAATATCGGCAAGTTGACATTGGCAACAACAGACAAAGATGCCAATAAATTGAGCTTTACTAATGAGAAGCTTGGTGGTGGGATTAGTGGTGATCTTGCGCAAACCCTTCGTATTGAAAAAGGCTATACATACGGTGCATTTTCGGGAGTTTTCAATGGTAAAGCCCTTCAACCTTTTATAGCGTTGACCAGTGTAAGAGCAAATGCCACGAAAGATTCTTTGGATATTATGCGAGATATGATCGGCAATTATGCTGACAACTTCTCTCAACAAGGGGTTGAAACAACGCAACAAAAGTTAGTGAAAGAAAATACACGTGCGTTTGAAAGCCTACAAGCGAAACTAAATACACTCCGTACCGTGAGTAAGTATGCTAAAAGTAAAAAGTATGTTGAAGAAGAACAGCAAGAGTTGATTGATATGACTTTGAGCGACTTTAAGCGCGTTGCGAAACAATACCTTAAAGAAGAAGAGATGTTGTATATCATTGTCGGTGACAAAGCTACCCAATTTGAGGCAGTGAAAGAGTTTGCTAATGGTGAGCTGATAGAGCTGGATATCTATGGTAATCCAATCTAGTCATAATGATGCCTTAAAAAGAATGGCAACGATTAAAACCTATCTTTTTGATTGGGGAGATACTTTGATGGTCGATCTCCCCGATGAAACTGGGAAAATGTGTGATTGGAAGGTTGTTGAAGCGGTAGAAGGCGCAAAAGAGACGTTAGCGTCACTCTCTAAATATGCCAGTATATACATTGCTACTGGCGCGGCTGACTCTACTGAACAAGATATTAAGCTAGCGTTTGAGCGTGTAGGTTTAAGTGAGTTCATATCGGGGTATTTTTGTCAGGATAATTTAGGTCAGATGAAGGGAACACCTGGTTTTTTAGAGGCTATATGCTTAGCCATTGATGAACAGAAAGAAAACGTAGCTATGATCGGTGATAATGTTGATAAAGATATTAAGCCCGCGCTTGCTGCTGGAGTTCAACCGGTATGGCTAACCTCAAACCTTGGCCGTGATACTCCAAAGAGCGTATATAAAATAAGCCGATTAACAGATTTATGCGCACAGTGATAAGGCTGTAGTATAGGTACCCGAATAAGTATTTATTGAAATTGAGGACAAAGACATGAGTAGGGACGTTAACCTGGATTTAGCAGCGCTTCATAAGTTGCCAACAGATGAGCGTTTAGCCTCAATATTGGATCATATCATTGCTCAAAAGGCTGTTTGGGGGTTAATAGGTAAAGATGGATGGGTATTAGTCTCGGCAAGCGAAGATACTTGTCTCCCCATTTGGCCTAGTAAAGAATTAGCAAATGAATGGGGGGAAACTACGTCACCTACTGCTGAGCCTAGAGAAATTAGCTTGGTGGAATGGGTTGATGTATGGCTTCCTGGCATGGAAAAAAACGGAACATCAGTACTTGTTTGTCCAACTTCAGGCAAAGCAGAAAGTACAGTCTTGTCTGCAAAACAATTAATGTTATATATGGGGGAGGATTAATTACATGAGATCGTTAAATTGGATGTGTATCTTAGGACTCATGGTGTTCCCTCTCATCACACAGGCAGAAGAAAAAGAATCTGTTCAACAAGCTAAGATCAGAGCGTTAAGTTTTTTAGTCGGTAACTGGGCTGGTGAAGGTAAGTCTTACGATGATAGTGGAAAAACCTCGTCGTATTTCGATACTGAACATGTTTGGTTTGACGTTGAAGATAGTTTATTGATTATTCAAGCAAATGGGTATAGGAATGAGAAGCTCTTTTACGGCATTCATACTGTTATTTACTACGATGAGTCTGCTGAGCACTATTGGTATAATCCCTATACCGCAGGGGGAGCACGTGCTTTTTCATGCAATTTAATCGATAAAGAGTTTTTATGTTACACCGAGGATAAAACGTTTCGGTTAACCTTCAGGAGAACTGACAGCGGTCAATGGAACGAGTTTGGAGAAAGGCTTGTTGATGGTCTTTGGAAGAAAACATTTGAGACGATACTGAATAAAACGAAATAGGTTAAACAGTTGGGACCTCTTGCTCTTTACCGTATAGATTATTTTCTGAATAAAGGTTTTTGATCTCAGCGTACACTTGTAGGCTTATGAGTATAAGTCAAAAGTGTGCAGCAAAGATCAACAAACTCTAGTTAGGTACAAAACCTTAAGTAAGACAATAGTTAAGGATAAATGTACTCTAAAATATGTCCGTTGTATGAAAATCATATGGCCAACGTTCGGTGTAAATTATTTGACAGCAAATCATCAAAATATCGTTCGTTTTTCAAACATAATTACGTTTATAATCACTTAAGTTGAGAATGTCTTACATCGCTTCTTCTTTTGGTGATCCTTAATCAACTATTCAACGTTATTTTTTATCAACACGCTCTACATTCAAGGGGCAATAATGGAATTTATAGTGCATGAATAACCCGCTTGACGAGCATTATTTGTCTAAAACTAATTATGTAAGCGATGTAGAGTCACCTTGTGTGCGAAACTGTTGCTTGGATAATGCAGATATCTGTGTAGGGTGTCACCGCACATTAGAAGAAATCCTAGCATGGGGAAATGCTAGTGAAGTAGAGAAAAACCAGATACTAAAGCGTATTAGTGAACAGGCTCAGCATAACTTTTCTTTTAAGAATGAAAACCTGTAACCTTCAACAATAGCTAACACCCAATGTGGTATTAGCTACTTTTGAGTTGGGCATATACATCTATAAATCATGTTTGCAACAAAGAGAAACAGGCTCTAGATGTTCAATATAAACAAAGCCAAATTAAGAGAGAGCGATGAAGGCTGGTGGTTGCTGATTGATTTCGCCATGCTGGCTTTACTTCTGCTTAACCTGTTATTTATTATTTTTGACTCGCTTTACGAAACTTCTTCATTCAAGAATGCTTTGACTTGGCTCTCTCCTGACCTTGTGGGTCTGTATTTACCTATCCACAATAACTTTATTCTGATTGATTTGGGGTTTATAGCTATTTTCTTGACTGAGTTTCTAGTCAGGTGGGTCGTGGCCATTAAGCGAAAAACCTACATGCGGTGGTACTTTTTCCCTTTTTTACATTGGTACGATATCGTCGGATGTATTCCCTTGAGTGGAACACGAATTTTCCGCTTTTTACGTGTTGTTTCGATAATTTACCGATTACATAAATATCAAATTATTGACTTGCATCAGTTTGGTGTTATTCGATTTGCGCGCTTTTACTACGATGTTTTTATTGAAGAGTTGAGTGATCGTATTGTCGTAAAAGTGCTGTCAGATGTTCAAAGTGAAATTGTCTTGGAATCCCCCCTGGTTCATGAAATAACGGACAACGTTCTGAAACCTCGTAAAGATATCTTAAACAGATGGCTATCAGACATGTTTGGTCACATGGGAGCTAGTATTGATGATCTAGAGACAGGTAAAATCGTTAGGGAACATGTTAAAAAGAGCGTCAGTTGTGCAGTAAGAGAAAACAGCCAAGTATCGGTGTTAAATCTCGTGCCTGTAGTTGGCGGTACGATTGAAAAAACAATAGAAGTGGCTGTAGCAGATATCGTTATCCAGTCCATCGTTCATTTGTTGAAGGATATGACACCAGAAAAGATAGATAGTTTATTACAACATGCAACAAGTGCAGTGCCTGATGATGAAACTCAGGTTAATCAAGAAATCCTCGATATTATGAATGAGTGTATTGATATAGTAAAAGACCATGTATCTGAACAACGTTGGAAAACACATTTAGATGGCGATAATGAATAAGGTTCGCACACAGCCTTTTGGAAAAGGTATGTAAATTGAGTGAAATTCATACACAAAACTTTATCACGTTCTAAATACTCATATCTTTGGCGTGAAGTGCTGCTAAACTGCGCTAAGCGTCAGCTATTGAAAATTAACAAATTTTTTCCTCAATGGATAAAATCACAGGAAGGATAAATGCGAACCAAAGTTCTGGCTCTTTCAACACTACTTGTCTTAGGTGCTTGCACTAATACACCAAATTTAACAACGACTGATATTCCCGAGTCATTTTCTGAGGCCAATATCCAAGCGTCAGATGAGTTGAACAAAGTTGTTAACCAATACTTTGATCAAAGCCTAGCCCTCAGTCCGCTTTATGCAACATTTGTTGGTGAGCACCGATATGATGACAGATTTTCTGATCCGATCAATCAAGAATCATTGACTCGCCAATTATCATTTGAACAATATTTCCTAAACCGTATTGAGCGTATCGATCCTGAATTGCTTCATGGACAAGACTTATTGAGTTATCAAGTTTTTAAGCTTTCAAGAGAAGAAGCCATTAAGGGTTTTGAGTTCGAAAGCTACCTCATGCCGTTGAGTCAAATTGGTGGAGCTCATACGATATTTTCGACTTTAGGTGCGGGTGGCAATGCACAACCTTTTAAAACTGAACAGGACTTTATTAATTTCGAAAAGCGAAGTGTAGGCTTTGCTATTTATATGCAAAGTGCTATTGATGCAATGAGAGAAGGGATTGATAAAAAGGTTGTGTTACCTCGGGTGTTGGCGGAGAAAGTTTTGCCGCAACTTAAAGCACACCTAGTTGAAAATGTCGAAGATAGTGTTTTCTATGGTCCTATACGTACTTTGCTAGATAGCTCTTCTTTATCTCAGAACGAAATACAGCGTATTAAATCTCGTCACGAAAAGACGATCACTAATGTCATTATTCCTGCTTATAAAGCAACATATGAATTCATGCTCGACGAATATTTACCAAAAACGCGAGAGAGCTTTGGATTATCCGACTTGCCTAATGGTAAGGCTTGGTACGAGCATGAGATTGCATCAAATACGACACTGTCGTTATCCGCACAGGAAATCCATCGTTTTGGTTTAAAAGAAGTTGCCCGAATTTTGGATGAAATGAATAAAGTACGAGAACAGGTTAAATTTGAAGGAGATCTGACCGCCTTTTTCACTCACTTAAAAGAAAGTGACGAATTCTACTTTGATTCTGCAGAAGAGTTGATTGCTGGGTATACCAATATTAAACAGGATATTAATGCACGACTTGGGGAATTATTCAGTGTTTTCCCAAAAGCTGATTACGAGGTTAGAGCTGTAGAATCTTATCTGGCAGCCTCAGCTGCTGGAGCAAGTTACCAAGCGCCGGCGCCTGATGGTTCTCGACCAGGTATATTTTACATCAATACACACAACTTGAAGGCGCAACCCAAGTTTCTTATGGAGACGTTGAGTGTCCACGAGGCAGCACCAGGTCATCACTTTCAAATTGCCATTCAGCAAGAAGTAGAAGGGTTACCAAAATTTAGACGATTTGGTGGTTATACTGTATTTGCGGAAGGATGGGCACTCTATGCCGAGAGCTTAGGGAAAGAAATGGGCCTCTTTAGTGATCCTTACATGTGGTACGGTAGGCTTGTTGACGAGCAGCTTAGGGCGATGCGTTTAGTCGTCGATACAGGCTTACATGCTATGGGGTGGAGTCGTGAAAGAGCGATAGACTATATGCGAGCTAATTCGTCTATGGCTGAATCAGATATCGTTTCTGAAGTTGAGCGTTATATTTCCTGGCCAGGGCAAGCTTTGGCATATAAAACTGGAGAAAGGAAAATTCGGGAATTACGAGAGTTAGCGACTAAAAGGCTTGGTGAAAAATTTGATATTAAAGAGTTTCATACGCAGATATTAATTGATGGCGCGTTGCCTATGCCTGTATTGGAACAAAAGATAAAACGATGGGTAAAGCAAGAGCGAGCGAATCGAGATAACGAGTAGCTCGTTAAAAAATATAAAGGAAAGGTTCACAGCCTTATTCATATAGGCAAGCTAACTTAGAGTGAAAGACGTTTTTGTGAGTAATTGATGAAAGATAACTTAAGTTTCACAATATACCTTGCTATGGCGACGCTACTAGCGTCACTTATGAATTACCTATCCGTACCATTTTTTAATGAAGCGGAGCTTGTTTTCGGTAATATCATTGCAATTGCTATTGGACTTAGGTTTGGCTTGAGGGCAGGCCTCTTTGTTTCTTTAGTTGCTGGTGTCGTGACTTACTTCAATTGGTCTCACTTTTTAGCATTGCTACCCATTACCTTAGAAGTCCTTGTCGTTTCTTTTGCGTTGAAGTGGCGTAAAAACCCCATTTTGATTGGTTTGCTTTACTGGTTGACGATTGGATGGGTTGTTGTTGCGCTTGAATATTGGTTGTTCTCAGATTTTGTATTCATCAGTAAAATAGCCATTACCGTCAAGTACGTCATTAACGGTTTTATTAATATTATCCTCGGATATGCATTAGCGCTTGTTGTTAGAGGCCGGAAGAATGATGCACTAGACAAGCAGGCTTTTAGTCAGCTACTGACCTTCACTTCATTTGCTGCCATAGTCGGTTCTCTCTTTGCCGTCTCTTTCTTTTGGTTGAACGCCACAAAAGTAGAGAAACTTGAGGATCTTAATTATGCACAAGATTTAACGGGGAAGAGCATTGCTAAAGAGTTATCTAATTATATTACGCAGCATCAGCAGGTATTGAGGCTGGCAGTTAAAACACTTGGTGAAAACCCTAGTCATGAAGATTTAAAAGCTGTTTTAGGTAATATCAAAGAGACCTATCCAAGCGTTCGAACCGTTTTGAGCAGCGACGCTGACGGAATGATTTCTATGGCTGCACCTTATTCATTATTAGCGCTAGTAGAAAGGGATGGATTAACAAGTATTGTTGACCGACCCTACTTTTATGAAGTTAAGAAAAGTAAAACATCTTTTGTATCGAGTGCATTTCGAGGTAGAGGTTTTGGAAATAAACCGATACTAGCGCTATCAGAGCCAATGATTGATGGATCTGAATTTAGAGGGATAGCTGAAATATCATTGGATTTAAGTAAATTAGAGCAGTTAAACCGACAAGAGGTCGATGAAGAGCAGGGAATAGTGATTATCGACAATAACAACCGAGTTATCTATAGCACACCAATACTAGGTTATGAATTTTTACAGGATTTGTCTGATAGTCGGCTTCTCAACTACTTTGAAAATCCCCAGCTCTATTATGCAATCTTGGCAAATGGCCGACGTGAACTCGTACATAAAAATGAGGTCGAGGGGTTAGGGTGGACAGTTATAACAACGGTACCTCGGTCAGTTTTCGAGATCATAATTGCTAAATATATGGCTATTTCATTGTCGCTGTTAAGTGTAGCTGGTGTCTTTTGCTTCTTTGTTAGTCGATATGCTGCTATGAAGTTTAGCGCGCCTATAAACCGTTTATCAGATATGTTGGACAAAATTAATACGCGAGATGATTTCGAAGGCCTGACATTTGATACGTCAGAGAGCCATATACGCGAGATTAGCTTGATGCAACATAAGCTTAAAGTCTTTGGTGAAAGGCTAAGTAAATCAATACTTGATCTTAAAAATGCTGATCTTGCCAAAGTCAGGTTAAATTTGGAATTAGCTAATATCAACGCTAGCTTAGAGCAGCGAGTAGTCGAGAAAACACAAGCATTAAATCACACCTTGAAACTTGCTCAACGTGCTAATCAGTCAAAATCTGAGTTTTTAGCCAATATGAGTCATGAAATCAGAACGCCAATGAATGGTGTTATTGGTATGCTGGATTTACTCGATATGTCAGAGTTGAATGAAGAGCAACGGCATAAATCTACGGTTGCAAGGCAGAGCGCGTACTCACTGTTAAATGTTATTAACGACATACTTGATTTCTCAAAAATTGACTCTGGCCATATCGAACTTGAGCTGGTTGAGTTTGATTTATTAGAGTTGGTTGAGCAGGTTGGTGAATCTTTTGCGTTGCCGGCTCAAGAAAAAGGCCTTGAATTAGTTTGCGATGTTGTCGACATCGAGAACTCTTGGGTTATTGGTGATCCGAGCCGTATTAAACAGATTTTTATCAATATTGTTGGTAATGCCATTAAGTTTACGTCCTCCGGCGAAGTTAAAGTTACCGTTAGATTAGAAAATGATGGTGAGATGATCAGGCTATTTGCCAGCGTTCTTGATACTGGTCTAGGTGTTGATACAGAAAAGCTAGAGAGCTTATTTTCAGCCTTTACACAGGCTGATACATCAACGACTAGACATTATGGTGGTACTGGACTTGGTTTGTCTATCAGCCAGAAGCTATGTCATCTTATGAATGGTGATATTGATGCGTCGAGTGAGTTGGGTTGCGGCAGTGAGTTTAGATTCTCAATTGAGTTACAACAGAGTCAAAGTGATGGACAAAGAACTATACCCAAAGAAGATATGAGTCATCTGCATGTTCTTGTTGTTGATGACAACAAAACGAATCTTTCGGTGATATCAAGGCAGTTGATCAAGTGGGGGCTTACTGTCGAAACTGCAAATAGCGCGTCACAAACCATAGAGTTGTGTAATGCTAGAAAAAAAATCAACGAGAAGCTTTTCGACCTTGTTATTTTAGACAATCAGGTACAAGGTTTTAGTGCAATACAGATTGCTCAAAGGTTCAAGTCCGAAACGCTATTTAGTAGTATTCCTCTGGTTCTTATGACATCTGTTGCACAACGAGGCGATACAGAGCTATTGGCTGGTCTAGGTTTTGTTGGTTACTTCCCTAAGCCACTAACGACAACAGATTTGCTTTCTTTGTTAACGAAGTTGGTTACACAAAAAGGTTCAAATATTGCTCCGAGTAGACTGCTTACGCGACACCATGTTAGAGAAGCTGAAGAACGTCGTGGACAAGTTGCAAATCAACCATTTTTAACCAGCGGGAAGCGTATCCTATTGGTTGAAGATAATGAAATTAATCAACAGGTCACCAAAGCGATGTTAGAGAAGTTGGGTATGGATATCGAGCTTGCTAACGATGGCATTGACGCGATTGAAAGTATTAAGAGATTCCCCAAAAAACATTTCAATATCGTGCTTATGGATTGCCAGATGCCTAATAAAGATGGTTTCGAGACGACACGAGACATACGTGAAGGTGCTGCCGGAAAGCATGCACGTTCATTAACTATTATTGCACTAACTGCAAATGCGATGAAAGGTGATAAGGAACTCTGCTTAGAAGCCGGTATGGACGACTACTTAAGCAAACCATTAAGTGCTTTTGAATTAAAGCAGAAACTTAAAGAGTATCTGTAGAATAATTTTCAACTGACAATTGTTAGCCTAACCTAAAAGAGCTGCGCAAGGTATTGGGCTGATATCAATTAGTTTATTGATAGCATTTGAGGAACCCAGGTGATGGTCAGTGAATTGCTTGTTTACCTAATAAACTGATGTGAAAAGCTCGCTGGGTAGCGAGCTTTTGGAGCAGAGTATATGATTATTGTTCGCAGTAGATACAAAATGCGTAAACACCTTTTGGATCATTCAGTTGCGTTATTGCGTCAAACTCCTTTGCTAACTGTTTGAACATACTGATTAATCTGTTGTCATTTGAATCAAAGTAAATATCACTAAACCACACGGAGGCTACGCCGAATATTTCTTGCCAGAGTTTTTCCTTAGGGCTAAGGTTCTGTTCAAAATACTTAGTATCGTATTTGTCTAACTCCGCCAAGCTTGCTGCTGCTTTTGTTGCGTCGTCTATGTTTCCAAGTTCGTCGACTAACCCCAGTTCTTTGGCTGTTTCGCCTATCCAAACGCGGCCTTGTGCAATTTCGTCGACACTTTCTTTTGTCATATCGCGTTGTTCAGCAACGAGACTAATGAATTCATCATATCCGTGTTCGATACTGCGTTGAATGATACTCGCCATTTGTGGTTTAAGTGCATTTGTCGGACTCAAACCGCCAATATCTGTCGTACCAATGCCGTCTGTTCTCACACCAAGGTAATCCAATGTATCTTCAAACGTCATAAACATACCGAAAATACCAATGGAACCAGTAATAGTGGCTGGTGAAGCCCAAATTTGGTCAGCACTCGCTGATATCCAGTATCCACCAGATGCAGCGTAAGTACTCATAGATGCTACAACAGGTTTTCCAGCTTCTTTGAGGAGCTCAACTTCTTGACGAATAATCTCAGAAGCGAATGCACTCCCGCCGGGAGAATCGACATAAAGAACAACAGCCTTAACACTGTTGTCCAATCGGGCTTTTCTTAATAGGTGAGCTGTACTATCACCACCAATGGCTCCCGCTTTTTGTGTTCCATTTAATATAGTGCCTTTGGCAACGACAATACCTACTTTATCTGTTGCTTTACTAGGAAGTGCAAAAGGCGGTTTAATCACGCTTAAATAGTTTTTAAAACTGACATTGTTGTAACCAAGTCTTGATGGGTTACTGCCGACAAGCTCTGCTAACTCGGTCCTAATCTCGTCTCTTGTTTTAAGAGCATCTACCCATCCGTTTTGTTGAGCATAAACGGCGTAATCACCATTCGCTTCTTCAAATTTACTTTTAAATACAGCTAAGGATTCGTCAAAATTAGAGAGTTCGATATTCCTTGCTGTTGCGACATCGGCTTTATACACATTCCATAATGATGTTAGCCAGGTTAAGTTCGACTCTTTGGCTGCCTCAGACATATCATCGCGAATATATGGTTCTATGGCAGACTTGTATGTACCTACACGGAATATGTGTGTGGATACTTTAAGTTTCTCTAGCGCTTCTTTGTAATACAAACGGTAGCGGCTAAATCCCTCAAGCATCATAAAACCTTCAGGGTTCAAGTAAATATGGTTTGCTCTACTTGCGAGGTAGTATTGATTTTGTGTGAAGTAATCGCCTATCGCGTAGATTGGCTTTCCTGATGCCTTAAAACGATCTAGTGCTTCTCCAATTTGTTGAAGTTTATCCAGGCCAGCGGAACCTAGACCTTGTAAATTCAAAACCAGCGCTTTAATCCTGTTATCCTGTTGAGCGTTTTCTATCGTGTAGATAACATCCTGTAAGAGGATTTCTGGATTATCGCTAGGTTGCTCTAATGCCTCCTCTAAAAACTCATCTAGAGGTGATACAGCAACTTTTTGTATCACTATATTGCCTCGCAGGTTTAATGTTAAAGCAGCCTCCTGAGGAATGGTTACCTTGCCTTCTTCAGACATAATGCTCGTAATAATAACGATGGCTATACCTATAAATATAAGGTTGAAGAACGCTTTTCGTGTGAAATTTAGGAGTGACCAAATTCCGATAAAAAAGGTTTTGGTCAAACTGTTGTTACTTGACATGCTTACGACTGTGCCTGCAATTATATTTGAGGCTAATGCTACCGAATATTAGCTGGACTATAAAAGGGCAAATGTAAAATATTATGTGAAAATCACATTTATGCTGTAAATTGTTATATTTGGCGCATATTGTTAATTGTGAAAAGTAAGGTTCTGGCGTAGATTAATCCGCGATATATAGAGAATCACTGTTTTCGAGCCTTCGTTGGTTAGCTATACCTTAGTCTTTTAACCATTTACTAAGAAGTAATGCAATCCGCTTGTGATCATTTCCGGCATAAGCTTTGAGTAGCTGCGTCATCTGATGATTTGCTTTGACCTTAGGTTGTTGTTTTGCATATAAGATTTGCAATGGACTAGAAGGTCGATTCATTGTTGATTTTGGCTGTTTCATAATGAGAAGAGTGACCTAGATTGAATGAAAAAAGTACTTTAAAAGTAAAAAGCTTGTAGTAATAAAGTATAATGTACGAAATTTTATCGACACTCGCTCTATCTATCACACTAATTACATAAAAATACAGGAACTTAAAACCATGAATTTAGCTAAAATTTATGCACCGCTGCAGAATCTTTTAGATAAAACTCTAGTCGCTGAAGGTTTGGCACCGTTATTACTTCGTCTCTATCTTGCGCCAATTATGATCCAGGCAGGTTGGACTAAAATACAAGGGTGGGAAAACCAAGTGGCTTGGTTTGGTAATGCAGATTGGGGCTTGGGATTACCTGCACCAGCATTGTTTTTAGGTTTAGCTGTAGCCGCTGAGTTAGTTGGTGGTATTTTTATATTGATTGGTCTAGCAACACGTTGGGCAGCTATTCCTTTGATGGTTACTATGGTTGTTGCTATGTTAACTGTGCACGCAGAGAATGGCTGGGCAACGTTAGCTGATGCTACAAGTTGGATGTCTGACGGTACAATCTTCCTGAATGAATCTGTTATGGAAGCGCCAGACAAGAAAGCTGCAGCTATCAGTATCTTAAAAGAGCATGGTAACTATAGTTGGCTAACGTCTAGCGGTAGTATCACTATTTTGAATAACGGTATCGAATTTGCGGCGACTTACTTCCTCATGCTGTTCTCATTATTCTTTACTGGCGGTGGTAAGTTCACTAGTGTTGATTACTTCTTGAATAAAAAGTTTGGTGAAAACAACTAAGCTTCTTTTTGAATCATTTAAAAAAGGCGCATTGAGCGCCTTTTTTATTGTCTAAAAAGTGATATTAATCCCACCCATCAACGTATACTGACTATCATTTTTGACGTTATATGGAGAATTTGAAGATGGATGCAATTGACCTTTTATTAAATCGCAGTTCGCAGCCTAGATTACAAGCGCCCGCGCCTGAAGGTAAAGAGCTTGAGAATATTATGCAGGCGGCGCTAAGAGCTCCTGATCATGCATGTATAACCCCCTGGCGTTTTATCGTTTGTACCGGAGATGGGCTTGAAAAGCTTGGCAAAATATATCAAGACTCTGCTATCCGCCTCAATAAAGAGCAAGAGTCAATCGACAGAGCGCTTCAGTTGCCCCACAGGGCACCGCTAGTTGTCGTTGCTATTTGCCAATATACCGAACACCCTAAAGTCCCTAGAGTTGAACAAATATCGTCAACAGCTTGTGCTGTACAAGCTATGCAAATGGCAGCGTTGGCGCAAGGGTTTGGTGGTATATGGCGAACTGGTAGTTATGCTTTTGATGATTATGTACGGGAGTCTTTGTCGCTTAACGAGGACGATGAAATTGTCGGCTTTTTGTATTTAGGGACACCAGTGACTAAGCCAATGCCTAAACCGAAAAGAGACGTCGAAACCTATTTCCAACATTGGTCCTAAGCTTTTATACAAAAAAGCCTGTCCTTTGACAGGCTCTGAATATCTCATACAAACGACAGCTAGTACGGCGCACTTCCTTGAGTACGAGGGAACGGAGCTATATCCCTAATGTTTTGCACTCCTGTTATATAAGCAACAATTCTTTCGAAGCCTAAACCAAAACCTGAATGGGGTACTGTTCCATAACGACGTAAGTCGCGATACCAACTGTAGTCTTCTTGATCGAGCTCCATTTCTGCTAAGCGCCTATCAAATACATCTAATCGTTCTTCACGCTGTGAACCGCCGATAATTTCACCAATGCCCGGTGCTAATACGTCCATTGCCGCAACAGTTTTACCGTCATCATTAATGCGCATATAGAATGCTTTTATATCTTTAGGATAATTTTGCATAATGATCGGCGCACCAACATGTTCTTCAGCTAAGTAACGTTCATGCTCAGAAGCTAGGTCGACACCCCATTCAACCGGGTACTCAAACTTCTTACCACTGGCCTTTAGGATATCAATAGCATCTGTGTAATCCATGCGCACAAACTCTTGCTGGATGACTTTTTCAAGCCTGCTTATAGCTTCTTTTTCAACGCGTTGTGCGAAGAAAGCCATATCGTCTGCACGTTCTTCAAGTACGGCTTTGAAGACATACTTGAGCATGTCTTCTGCTAATTGGGCAATGTCACTTAAGTCTGCAAAAGCAACTTCTGGCTCAACCATCCAGAACTCAGCTAAGTGTCTACTCGTATGAGAGTTCTCGGCTCTAAATGTTGGCCCAAAGGTGTAGACCTTAGACATGGCGCAAGCATAGGTTTCAACATTTAGTTGCCCTGATACTGTTAGGTAAGTTTCTTTTCCGAAGAAATCCTGACTGTAGTCTACTGCTCCTTTATCGTCTAGAGGAAGATTTAATGCATCTAGCGTAGATACTCGGAACATTTCACCGGCACCTTCAGTGTCGCTCCCTGTAAGGATAGGTGTGCTTATCCAGTAAAAGCCTTGCTCATGAAAGAACCTGTGCAATGCCTGCGACACACAGTTACGGACTCGAGTCACGGCACCAATAATATTGGTTCTTGCACGCAAATGAGCTTGCTCTCGCAAAAACTCAACACTGTGACGCTTTGCTGCCATCGGGTAGGTGTCTGGGTTTTCAACCCAACCTAGCACCTCGACGTTAGTCGCTTCAATTTCTAGCGCTTGCCCCTTACCTTCTGACGCCTTGATTACGCCGCTAATTGCTACAGAGCAGCCTGTTGTGAGTTTTTGAATGTCTGCATAATTGGGTAAATTATTCATGGCAATAACTTGCACAGCATCGAAACAACTGCCATCGTGCACATTAATAAAAGACAAACCTGCCTTGGAATCTCGACGGGTTCTTACCCATCCTTTCGTTACGATAGCATCGCCAATCGCAAATTTACCTGACAGAACATCTACCACAGATACGTGGGCCATTTTACTCTCCAATCTATACCGCTTGTTTTGTAAATTCATGCGCAGTTTTAGTCGGTTATCACATTCAGCTATTTCAGCTCAGTGATTTTGCCTTCTAGCTGCTAACATGCATTACCAAGATTTTGGGTACGCAATAAAAACTATAAAAAATGATCAACGCTTAAATTCAAAGCATAAATAAATTATTATGCCAGTCTATTTATCAAATGAGTGGTAACTGGTCAAACATCAACCAATTCCGTTGTTAAAACACCGATTTACAGTGAATTTCTACGTGTATTGATGAGATAGCTGCCTACAATTTGGTATAAACCGGCAAGGTGTGTAATGTTACTTTTCTTGTCAAAAGACACAAGTAAAATATGGGGAAAATCTGTTGGATTGGAAAGGGTTGGACAGACGACAGACAAAAGACATCGATGACACGTTATTTAGGATCATGATTGCGTGCAATGTGATTGGCTGGATAGTGTTTGTCGCGGCACTCATGGTATTCCATTATGCCCGCCCAGAATTTATCTCTGGTGTACAACAATTCTGGGGTATCGAAGGTCGAGATCACTGGGAAAGCTCATTACGTTTTGTACTCGTTATCCTGCTCACCATATGTGTCTTCTTTGGTTTAGTAACATTAGGCTTGAAGCGCAAACGTGCCAGACGCAAGTTTGATAGCCTAGGAATAAACCTCATCTTATTGACTGGTATCGCATCAATATCGCTAATGGGGATATATATGACGTTTGACTGATGCGGGCTTAACCACTAATAATCCGCAACTAAGTTAGGACAGTGCTGTTTTAATGGCATATACCAATTGGCTTAGCTCATCAGGCGAAATAATGTAAGGCGGCATAATATAAACCAGTTTGCCGAAAGGCCTTATCCATACGCCTTGTTCAACAAAGTATTTTTGGATGGTGGCAATATCGACAGTCTGCCTTGTTTCCACAACGCCAATAGCGCCTAACACTCTAGTATCTGCAACGCTTTCTAGTGATTTTAACGGCAGTAACTCAGCCTTAAGCTGTACTTCTATGTCTGATACTTGCTGTTTCCATTCTCCCTTATTGATGAGCGAAAGGCTCGCATTTGCAACGGCACAGGCTAGTGGGTTACCCATGTAGGTTGGTCCATGCATGAAGACACCAGGTTCGCCTTGGCATACCCCTGCCGCAATATCTTCTGTGCATAAGGTGGCGGCTAAGGTCATATAACCACCTGTTAGTGCCTTGCCTAAGCATAATATATCCGGGCTAATATCGGCATGTTCACAAGCAAATAGCTTCCCTGTACGACCAAAGCCAGTGGCAATTTCATCGCATATGAGCAATACGCCGTATTCATCACAGAGTTGGCGACAAGCTTTGAGGTATTCTGGGTGGTAAATACGCATGCCACCAGCACCTTGTACAACAGGCTCAAGTATCAGAGCGGCGAGCTCATGATGATGTTGCTTTATCATGGCATGAAGAGATTGCACTTCATCTTCATTCCAATGTTGATCAAAACGTGTTTCTGGAGCAGGCGCGAACAATTGCTTCGACAAACTCTCTTGAAATAAAGAATGCATGCCATTGATAGGGTCACACACTGACATAGCCGCAAATGTATCGCCGTGGTAACCATTGCGTAATGTTATAAACCGATATTTACTCTTATTCCCTTGGCATGCCCAGTATTGTAGTGCCATTTTCATTGCGACCTCGACTGAAACAGAGCCAGAATCAGCAAGAAACACACGCTCTAATCCGATCGGACACATGTTGAGTAGCGCCTTGCACAAATCGATTGCTGGTTGATGTGTTAGACCTCCGAACATTACGTGGGACATCTGATCAATTTGCGTCTTAGCAGCCTCATTTAGCAATGGGTGATTGTATCCGTGAATGGCTGCCCACCAGGAAGACATGCCATCAATCAGCTCTATCCCGTTCTCCAATTTAATTTTGACTCCTTGAGCAGATTGAACTGGGTAGCAGGGCAGTGGGTTAGTTGCCGATGTATAAGGGTGCCAAATGTGTTGCTGATCAAAGTGTAAATCCATAATTGCTCAATAATTAATCTAATGTAAATTCTAAATAATGAATAAGGTTGACAACTTTTTTATGCGCAATAGACTAAGCGCCCATAACTACGATGTAAAGGGCAAGCTATGTCAAACCACTCCGATATTCGTCACAACTGGACGCTGAAAGATGTTAATGCACTATTCGCATTGCCTTTCAATGATTTATTGTTTAAAGCACAAAGTGTTCATCGCCAACATTTTGATCCAAATAAAGTACAAGTTAGCACGCTCTTATCGATTAAAACGGGTGCTTGCCCTGAAGATTGCAGCTATTGTCCGCAGAGTGCGCACTATCATACCGGTCTTGATCGTGAGAGGTTGATGGAAGTTGAAAAAGTTTTAGCCAGTGCGCGTGATGCCAAAAAAGCCGGTTCTACTCGCTTTTGTATGGGAGCAGCTTGGCGTAATCCAAAAGATAGGGATATGCCTTACATTATTGAAATGGTCAAAGGTGTTAAAGCGCTAGGCTTGGAATCTTGTATGACGCTAGGCATGCTTTCTGCAAATCAAGCGATGACATTAAAAGATGCTGGCCTTGATTATTACAATCATAACCTGGACACGTCGCCAGAATTCTATGGTGAGATCATCACTACCAGAACGTATCAAGATAGGCTGGAAACGTTAGACAACGTGCGCGATTCTGGTATGAAAGTGTGCTCTGGTGGTATTGTCGGTATGGGCGAGTCTTCGAATGATCGTAGTGGTTTATTGATTCAATTAGCTAACTTGGAAACGCATCCAGAGAGTGTTCCTATAAATATGTTGGTGAAAGTTGAAGGTACGCCAATGTATGAGCAGGAAGATTTAGAACCTTTTGAGTTTATTCGTACTATTGCTGTTGCCCGCATTATGATGCCTCAATCACATGTTCGTCTCTCAGCAGGTCGAGAGGCAATGAATGAGCAAATGCAAGCCCTTTGCTTTCTTGCCGGAGCAAACTCCATTTTCTACGGTGAAAAACTACTAACGACACCTAACCCAGAAGCCAATCAGGACATGAAACTGTTTGCCAAGCTAGGCATAAATACGGAAAAGTATGAAGGTTTCTCAGATGAAGCGCACGAATCAGTATTGATGGACAGTGTCAGAGAACAGCAAGAGTCAGAACTTTATTACGACGCTACAGCATAACGCCCTATGGATGTTTTGGAATATGTCGAAGTCATTGGCTGTGCATAATCATGGCATTTGATTTTATTGCAGATGCGCTTGCTAGTCGCAAGAGGGATGACTTGATGCGACAAAGGCAGTGTATTGAGGCGCAGCAAAGTGGTTTGCTCCAGATTAACGGGCAGCATTACATAAACTTTTCGAGTAATGACTACCTTGGTATGCGTGCAGATTATGAAGTCATGCAAAGCTGGTGTGATGGCATGGTGAAATATGGTGTGGGCAGCGGTGCATCGCCCTTGGTGACCGGTTATTCAGAAGCGCACAGAATATTAGAAGACTATCTTGCAGATGCTTTGGGCTACGAAAGCGTCTTACTGTTTAATTCAGGGTTTTCTGCGAACCAGGCACTTTGCCAGTCCTTATTGCAAAAAAATACAACACTCATAGCCGATAAGTTGATCCACGCTTCTCTTATTGAGGGAGCTCAGAGTGCGGTAATGCGAGGAGCAACCCTAAAACGTTATAAACATAACGATTGCGAGCACTTATCGAATTTGTTGAAAGGTAGTGAAGGCGATGTATTGGTATCGACTGAAGGTGTTTTCAGTATGGATGGTGACAAAGCGCCTTTGCATGAAATAACGGCACTGACTCATCACCACAACGCTTGGGTGATGTTAGATGATGCTCATGGCTTTGGGGTACTCGGCGATAGTGGTTTAGGTACTATAGAAGCGTGTGGCTTAAGTCCTAAAGACGTACCTATCTTAATGGGTACTTTTGGCAAAGCTGTTGGTACAGCGGGTGCGTTCGTCGCAGCAAGCGAGCAAGTTATTGATTACCTGATTAATTTTTCTAAACACACTATCTACAGCACAGCAATGCCGCCAGCGCAAGCAGTCGCCACCATGACAAGTATTGAAAAGATTAGAAAAGGTGAAGCGAGAGAGGCGCTGTTGAACAATATTGAACAGTTTAAAGTCTTAGCAGGAAAAGCTGGTGTGAACATACTGGATAGCGACACAGCTATTCAACCTATTTTATTAACTGACGCAGGCAGCGCGTTGAAAGCAAGCGATGACTTGAAGAAACTCGGTCTTTGGGTAACGCCTATACGTTATCCGACTATCCCAAAAGGCAAAGACCGGTTAAGAATAACAATCAGTGCTGTGCATAGGGCTGAAGATATCATTGCTTTGGTCGACGCATTGAGCTTGGTATTGTCAGGGAATGAAAATTTATGAGCCAAGCTACTGTGTTCAAAGAGAGAATTGCACAGCAATTTAGCCGGGCAGCTATTGCCTATGACAAAGCCGCTGATGTGCAATACGAAATCGCGCAAGAAACATTGGCATTAATCAGCCAGCGCACTAAAAAGATGCTCGATATCGGCTGTGGTACAGGGAGAATTAGTCAGCAACTGTTGGCTTACTCAGAACACGTGTTAGGCTTAGATTTATCACCGGGCATGATTCAATTTGCGCAGGCTACTTACCCGTCTAACCATTTGTCCTGGTTGAATGCTGATGTTGAGAATATGCCTTTGGAAGGCAGTATGTTCGATGGCGTATTCTCGTCCATGGCATTGCAGTGGTGCAAGCCCATTAATAAAGCACTGAGTGAAATCCATCGTGTGTTAGTACCTCAATCAGAAGCAGCCTTATCATTAATGTGCCATGGCTCTTTTATTGAGCTTGATTCCGCTTGGGAAGAGGTCGATCAATCAAAGCGCATCAATGACTTCCTATCTCATCAAGAAATCGTCAGTGTAGCCAATGAAACTGGTTTTGATGTGATAGAAAAAACGCGAAGTTTTACGACTTATCATGACTCTATTATACAACTACTTAACTCTATAAAAGCCATTGGTGCTAGCACATTAACAACAAGGCAAAGCTCGGTGAATAAGCCGTTAAGCAAGACATCTCTCTTACATTTGGAAAACGTTTACCGCGCGAATCACGAGATTGATGGACAACTGCCATTGACCTATCAAGTCAGCTTTTTAAAGATGAAGAAACAATGAAGTGCTACTTTGTAACAGGTACAGACACAGAAGTTGGGAAGAGTTTTATTGCGGCAGCCATACTGCACAAATTAGCGCAGCAAAACCTTAAGACACTCGGTTTTAAGCCTATCGCCGCCGGATGTGAAAGAACACCTCAAGGCTTGAGAAATGAAGATGGTTTATTGTTACAGAAGGCCAGTAGTGTCGCTGTTGAATATGAGTTAGTTAATCCCATCGCCTTTGAACCGCCTGTTGCACCGCACTTAGCGGCTGCGAGAGTTAATCTGCCTATTGATACGTCAGTGCTATCAAATACATTAGCTGCATTGCAGGCTTTAGAACCCGATGTATTGTTGGTAGAAGGGGCTGGTGGTTGGCGTCTACCATTAGGGCAGGGGAGGTATCTCTCACAGTGGTGTGAGCAACATGACATGCCGGTTATCTTAGTGGTTGGCATTAAACTCGGGTGTTTAAACCATGCAGTCCTTACAGTAGAAGCGATTGAGCGAGACGGATTGCCAATTGCAGGTTGGGTCGCCAATCATCATGAAGAGAATATGCCGCTGCGCAGTGAAAATATCGACAGCTTAAAAATGTTAATTAAAGCCCCATTTCTTGGAGAAGTGCCTAAAGTGAACAGCTACGAGCAAGTGGGAGATTATTTGGACGTGTCACCGATCACTCAATACTGACAAATTTGTTTAACTTGAATTGCATTGGATGATTTTGTCTATCAATAAAAAAGAGGCTAAAAAGCCTCTTCTCCAATATCTGATTATTGTGCTTTAAACGCGGTTACGGCCTAGTTGGTCGTGGCTGGTTACCCAGTCACCTGCTATAACAGCGCAGCCTAGTGAAATATCGCCTGCGAGTACCGTTGCGGCTACTATCTCAGCGAGTTTATTGGCTTTACCTTTGCCGTAGCACCCCAATAAGTTTAGGCATTCTTTTTGTGTAGGTAGTCCAGTGCCACCGCCGTAAGTCGCTGTTATCAGCGAAGGTAGCGTAACGGCCATGTATAAGTCATCGTTATCTAAAAGTTCATGTGACAGAAGACCAGCATGAGATTCAACAACATTAGCTTCGTCTTGGCCGGTTGCAATAAACAATGAAGCAATGCCGTTGGCGGAATGAGGGCCGTTGTATGCAGCGCCAGCCATTAGTGCCCCCGTGTTGGCTAAAACCGTTGCTTTAGCCAACATACGTGTGTCTACCCGCATCACCTTAGCCAAGACTTCGCGTTTAATCACAATTTCTGCAATGACTCGTTTACCGCGTGAATGCAGCATATTGAGGTGGCTATGCTTTTTGTCGGTATCCATGTTACCGGATAGCAAGTAATTTGCACCGCCTGGGTAGTTATGTTTTATCCACTCACAGGCTGCTAACGTCGCCTTACCCACCATATTTTGTCCAGCAGCATCGCCGGTGGTGTAGTTAAAGCGTAAATAACGCATTTTCGATACTGACCATTGGTGGATATGTTGCAGCTTACCTACACTTGTTGTCGTTTCAGATACTGCTTTTATTTGATCAAAATTTTCTTTGACCCACTCACCGAATTCTCTGGCTTCCCGTGCGTCATTAAACAAAAAAGCAGGGGCACGTTGCATGAACTGTTCAACAACGGTTGTTGTTACGCCGCCACATTCGTTGATAACACGCATGCCTCGGCTATAACTGGCAACTAAGGTTCCCTCAGTTGTCGCAAGCGGTATGTAGAAATCACCTTTGGCGTCTTCACCATTAATTCTGACTGGGCCTGCAATTCCAACTGGCATTTGAACTATGCCGATGAAATTCTCGATATTACCCGGCAAGACAGAGGTGTCTATTGAAAACTGCCCCGTGTGCTCTAATGATTCTCCGGTTTTTTCTTTTAAAAACTCGCGGCGTTTCTCTGCCATCTCAACGGAATAATCGTTCTCTTTGTCTCTCGGAATGCGAACGTCATCACTCATAATTAATGCCCTTTCTTATTTGATAGTCTTCGGTAAACCAATCAACAGCTTCTACTATTGCTGTTTTTAACTAACAAGCGATTGGTATTACCAGAATGCTAGGAAATGAACAGAAATGGAAGCCTATTGAAGCGAAAAAACGTAGTTTTATACGATAAATCTAATGTTCTTCCGATAAAAGGTGACTATTTCTAAAGAAATACCTGGTCTGCTATAGGGATTTAAAAATAATTGTTTCGGGAAAAAAAGAGGGCGGTTTTAGATGCCGCCCTTGGTTCTTTGTGTGGTGCTGTTACTATGCTTTAATAATGCGAGTGACGAGTACACGACTATTTGCTATTAGTTTACTGGTTTTTGCTCGGAGCTTTAATAGCATCAAATAGGCATATGGCACTAAGATTAAGCTTGTAGCTGTTGAAAACAGTAAACCGCCAATGATAGCAATCGCCATCGGAGAATATGCAGGGCCATCGCCACCAATTCTCGCGCCGCCTAATGCTAAAGGTACTAAGCCAAGTACAGTTGTACCTACTGTCATTAAGATAGGGCGAGCACGTGTCAAACAACCTTCGATAATCGCTTTTTGTACAGACCAGCCACTATTGATAAGCTGATTAATACGGTCGACTAAGACAATGCCATTATTCACCACTATTCCCATCAAAATAAGCATGCCTATCATACCCATTATAGTCATTGCATTACCTGTAATAAGGAATGCCCAATAAACGCCGGTGAAAGAAAACAATAAAGATGTAATGACAGCAGTAGGTAATAGTAAGGATTCAAACAGAGCAGCCATCACAACATATATCATACATACAGCGAGCAGCATATTGGTGACCATGAGTTCTTGCTCTTGATCTTGGCGCTGAAAGCCACCTCCCAACGTCCAACGGTATCCAGTGGGGAGCTGGATGTGCTGCATAACGCTCTCGATTTTCTCTTTGGCTTGCTCTGATGTCATGTCATCTTCTAAATTAGCCCCAATACTGACTGATGTTTGCCTGAATTGACGTTGAATTCTTGATTTCACCGGTTTTAAAGTCAAATCGGCAACCATATCTAAAGTGACGTTTTGATCTAACTCTCTTTTAACTGGTAGATTTTTTAATTCTTCAACAGATTTTTGCAACTCCTGGTCGTACATCAATCGAATATCAAC
>CAZVDU010000057.1:0-15448 GCA_964625615.1 uncultured Pseudoalteromonadaceae bacterium
CGAGGGCCGTCATTCCATAAAACACAGTGATCTTGTGGTAACACATCGAAAAAGTTCAACGCATGTTTGTATTCGGCTAGATCGGCTCGGTCTAACCCAATGACTATTTGAGATAAATACGGCACATCTTTGAGTTGCTGAATGATATGTGGAAGTGCTTTACCTTCGAGTTCTGAGAATAATGATGGGAGGATTAATGCCATAGGGCGTTTCTTTGAAAACTCAAGCAGCTCGCTTTCCATGTCCTCAATGGGTCTGTCGGATAAATTGTGTAGTGTAGTAACGATGCCATTTTGATAAAAGTCTGCCATGTTATCTCCGGTTTAAGATGATGTTGAAAACGATGATTTATGCTTAAAAACAAGATGTTCTATGGACTCTGCCCAACCTTCTGGTCCATAGGCTGTGCTGGTGTAGACGTTACTGCTCCTTTTTAATTGGGGAATAGGGTTAGCTGACGATGCAATGCGGACAGCAATGTCGGCTGCTTCGAGCATGGCGACATCATTTTGTCCGTCGCCTAATGCAATAGAGATGATTTGTTGATTAGGCATCGATTCTTCATACAATGCAGTTAGCCATTGCATTGCACTGCCTTTATTGCTTTCTCCACACAGGTGTAAAAACCGCCCACCTTGAATGGGTTCTGCCCCGCGTTCTCGGAGTGCGTCGATAAAGCGTATTTTCGATGCGTCACCACCGAGCCATAAAATAGGTTCTCCGTATTCGCGTTGTTTTGCTAGCTGTGCGTTGTGCGCCGACAACCCTGTTGCTAACTGAACTTCTGCTATTGTCATGGTATTGAAGTGTTTAAATGCCCTTTCGAATGCTGGTTTCAGGCTCTCTAAGTGAGCGAGCCAGTGAGAGCGAGGTTGTGCAAACGCTTTAAGCCAATAATCTCCTTTTGGTACAGTGCCTGGTGGTTGTTTCTCAACGAGCTTTTTAGGGATATAGATCGCAGCGCCATTCTCGACGATAAAGGGTGTTTGTAATGCCATTTCGTTTCGGATTTCAGCGAGTTCCGCACGGGTTTTGCTGGTGTTAGGAATGACGGGAATGTTTCGTTCATTGAGCTTACTTAATGTGCACTGTGCTGGTGCAAAGCTGTAGGTGTCGTGATCAAGTAGTGTGCCGTCCATGTCGGTATAAATGAGATACTGCTGATGTGTCGAGATTTCAGTCATGCTGATTTTTCTTGATATAGCTAACGATTTTGCGCTGACTATTTAATATATATAGGTGATCGACGTGATCAGGTAAGGTTGTTAACGAGTGCTCCGTCAACCGTTGATAATACTGAATAAAATCATGTATTTGAGTCGGTGACATAACCTGGTTGCCCTGTTGTGGTGCAACTTGAGTGCGGAGCTTATCCTCTTGCTCTAGGCGCCAATGGTAAACCTCGTCAAAGGCCGGAGCTTTAAGCATTATCCAGCGATCAAAGTAGCGATACAGTGGCTCATATTCTTCTTTGAGTTGTTGGTTGACGTACTGTCGCCACTTGCGATCCCTATCATTCGATTGCTCAAAGGCATTAACAGGGTTATCTAGTTGTGATTCTGATTGTGACGATACGCCCCAACACCAGCCTTCGAAAATGACCATGTCGATGGGGGGAGAAATACTCGGCCATTGATCTTGTGGGTGCGGGTTGTCCGTTGCTTTATTGAAACGTGGGGGGCGAATATCGGTCGTGTTCCCGTCTGATATTTGTTCAAGGATTGCTTGTATGTGTTTTGTATCGTGCGTACCGGGTACACCTCTGGTTGCGAGTAAAGGATGAACGTTTTTGGATAACTCGATGCGCTTTGCTTTGTCAAAATAGAAGTCATCTAGCGACAACACCACAGTATTCAGTGAGTACACTTCCTGTAAGTAAGTGCGAAGAAAGTCGGCGAGCGTCGACTTACCAGAACCTTGACAACCATTAATGCCAACAAATAAAGGTTTCTTTGCACTAATTTGGTGCGAGCAAAGCTTGTCGGCTAAAGGGATAAAATACTCGACAGCAGAATGTTCAAAGTGGCTGGAGAGCATGTTTTTATTGATAAATTCACCCAATATAAGGTTTAACATAGCTTGCAAATTACCCCTGTTCATTCACGGAACAACTCTTTCAGGATACTCATCTTCAACATGTATGCCACTTTGGAGAGTTAGATGAGGAGCTAGATCTTAATTGGTCAGGAAATTGTTAAATTGCTTGAAGGTTCGATTTGGTGTTTATTCTTCATACGCTAATGGTAACTGAAGTGTGAATATAGTGGCTCGACTTGATTGATTATCTAAGGACAGTGAACCGCCCATTTTCTTAGCAAGATTGTAAGATACTGATAGTCCTAAGCCTGTGCCTTGACCTACGGATTTGGTAGTGAAAAACGGGCTAAAGATTTGCTTCTTAAGATCATCCTTTATACCTGGACCGTTGTCTTCTACTGAGATGTAGGCGTTGTTTTCGTCACAATGCGCATTAATCTGTATGCTTTTGTTTTTTCCAGCGGATTCTGAGGTACTCAACGCTTGAGCCGCATTTTTTATAAGATTAGTAAGTATTTGCTGTACAAAGCCCCTGTGAGCCGTGAGAGGTTCTTTATAGCCGGTCTCATGAGCGATAAGAATATCATCAGTAATTTCTGTTTTTAGTAAGCGTAAGGTTTCTGAGAGCAAATCATTTAAGTAAAACGTTTTTCTCTCTAACTCTTGCTTGTGAGAGAAAGAATTTAAATCGCTAATGATGTCACGTACGCGCAATAAGCCTTCCCGTGAATCATTAACAATGGCTTTAACGTCATCCATTATAAAGTTGAGGTCAGACTCCTCGCGTAAGGTTTCTATATGTTTTACTTTTTGCTTAGCCGTGTCGTCGGGACTGTCGATGGACTCTACTAAAGTGTCGTGAAGTTCAAGCATTTTGACGAGTGTTGCCACGTATTCATTCAATGGGTCGAAGTTACTTAAGACAGAAGATAACGGGTTATTGATCTCATGTGCGATTCCCGCTGCCATTTGTCCTACAGAAGCCATTTTTTCTGAATGGAGGAGCTGATCTTGGGTGGTTTGTAGCTCTGAAAGTGTCGACTTTAGGCGGTGGTATTGTGCTTTTAATCTATTCTCAGCGCCACGTCTTTCTAATACCAAGCGTAATTGCTCTGCCGTATCGCGCATGACGTTGAGATGTTGTGTTGAAACACGGTGCATATCGTTGTCTGTTATAAAGCAGAATATAACAGCGAGTGTTTTTCCGTATACAGTTAGTGGGAAAACTAAGTAACTGCCAATAGATTGATTGTATATCGTATTTAGGTGTGCTGTTAATGTGGAGTTTGTGAGTAGATCGACGTTTGGTGAAGTACGGGTAAATGATTGGTTGATAATACTGCTTAGCCCATTTTCCTTTAATTTTTTTAATTGTGATTGAGTGAGTTCTGGTAAGTTTTCTTTGAGTTTTACAGTGCTTGTTTTAGAGGGAAATGCAACAATTGCTGATGTCGAACAACAAAAGTTCCCCAACGCCTGAGCACATTCAATAATAAGGGATTGAATTGATTGTCTGTGCCTTGTAAAACGGCTAACCGACATGAGTAGATCTGTTTGAGCGACTTTTTGTTGAATAGTGTCTTGTGTGAGCTTTAATACGTCGAGTGCCCTATTTAAACGAGCATTGATTAAAGGTGTGCTATTAGCCTGCACTGTGATTAACTCATCAATCGCATACTTCTCAATAAGCAGCATATCATCGGTATTGTACCTTGCAGTAACTAAAGCGATGATTTTGATTTGCCCATTGGCTAAGCTTTGCCTCACGTACTCTGCTAGCTGCTGTGCTGCTTTCTCTGACTCATTGTTGTTAATATGCAGAATAATCATGGCAGCAGCATTTGATCTCAGGAATTTTTGTAATCCCTTAACCACATTGAATTGTTTTTGCTCGGCATCTTTGAAGTCAAACATGGGTAAGTCTTCTGGCTTGAGGGAAAAAATGAGTACCCTAGTTTGATTGTCAATTGGCTGCATATATTTGAATTTTCTCTGAAATTAAACTATCGATATATAAATAAGTTATAGTACTAAAATGCCATTGTTGGAATAATTTAAGAGGCAGTTATGGGGAAAAAAATACGTTTGGTCTATTTCAGCTCAGCAACAAGAGAGATGAATTTGTCAGATTTGAAGAGCATTCTTACAGCAGCTCGAGAGAACAACAGTGCTCGAGGTATATGTGGTATGTTGTGTTATGACAATCATTATTTTGTGCAGGCGTTAGAAGGTGAGAGAGAGACTGTTAACGAACTTTTTTTCCATATTGCCGATGATCCTCGGCATTCTGATGTCGTTATAGCTAGTTATGAGTATATTGAAAAGACCTCTTTTGAGAACTGGAAAATGGGGTACGCCAGCAGCACACCCGTTTTTGTCGAACTTTTAGCGAAGCTAAAGCAGACTATTTTCGAACCTGGTGACCTCACTCCAAAGCAAATTTATGCTTTATTGCGTCACTTATCAGCGCATCAAGATGATATTTAAAACCAGCTAACTTCAAGCTACTTATCCATACTCACTTTGATAATCCGATTGGTACTACTTTGGTGGATAACTAAACCACCGTCTTTAGTCGTGCGCATATGGCGGATAATACCGGCGTAGGTATTACCGGTTGGGATTGGCCAGCTTTGGAATGATTCGTCCTTGGGGTTAAATCGAACTAAAGCGTCTGGCCTTTTGCCCGATTCGTTGTACCAGATGTTATCACCCACAATGGCAATAGCGTAGGGGTGGGAAAGCTCTCCACTGGGGGAGGACCATTCTTTGATGTCGCCCGTTTCTGGGTTGTATCTACCCAACCGGCCTCGTGAAGAATTAACGTACCAAATGTGACCGTCAGCAGCGATATCTAGTCGTCTGGCTTTTGTTGTGGCGTCAGGCAGTTCGATTTCAGTAATATTCATACTGACAGGGTCAACCTTCGCAAGACAATTATGGCCATTGCAAGCAACCCAAGGAACATCATTCCTATCTATTTTTATACCATAGGGACGTGAGCCTTTAGTCGGCATGTTGACCAGTTCAATGTCGCCGCTTTTAGGGTTGAGTCGTCCAATCATATTGCTATGCTGCAGCGTGAACCAGAGCATACCCGTTCTTGCAAAAATAGCGGTATGTGGATCCTTAGCGGCCTTATCTGGCATGTGGTATACCGTGATTTCTTCACTTTTAATGTCTAACTTGCCGATCGTGCCATTCTTATTGCCGGTATACCAAACGTTACCTTGTGCATCTAGTGTCACAGAGTGTGGCTTGCTGTTTTTGAGTAAGGGATATTCTTTCATTTCACCTGTTGTAGGGTTTATCTTGCCAATCAGGTTTCCCCATTGCCCTGCCCACCATAGGGTGCCGTCTTCAGCCTCTATGGGATCTCGTGAACGTTGGCCTAGCGTTGGGACTTGCCATTCTGTAAAGGTCAGTTTGGCTTTGCCCGACACTATGTTAGGTGTGCGTTTACTGTTTGGCGGGAAATGGGTTGCGAGGTAACTTGTTATCTTGTCTTGCAATGCAGGTGTTGATGACATGTCGATCATCGTGGAGGTTAATTCTCGCCATTGGTCTTTGGTATAACCGGAACTGCGTATAATGTTGCGTGTTGAGTGACAGCTTGTGCAAGTGCTCACGACAAGAGACTTGTCAGGAGAGTCAGGTAAATTTTGTGTAAAGGCGTTCTGAGAGAAAAAGATAGCAACGGGTAAAAAAATGAATAGCCGTGAATGGCCTTTAAACAATGATTTCATGCAATATCTCCCGTATTTTCAAACAATCTAACACACATTCGTATTTTAGATTAAAATCCTCCGTTTTCTTCATTGTTACTTAGGGAATTCTTCTATGCATGCTGGCCTAGATTTTGGCACTTCAAATTGTTCAATCGGTATTATGCATGATCATGCACCTGAGTTGATCCCATTAGACGATGGTAAAACAAGAATGCCTTCGTGTTTGTTTATTGAACATGATGTTGTTAAGCCTGCTGTGATTTCTGACGTTGCACTATTAGAGAGAGTGTCGTCGCTTAAGAAAGATCTTGAGGGATCTGGCAATGAACAGCTCTCTAACGAAGCAATGATGAGCATTGCGCGCAAGCAGCTGAAGAAAGAAGCGCGGCAAAATGCGGTCAGTAAACAGAGAGCGCAAAGCATCTTGGAAGCGTTGCAATCAGGCGGTGATGTAATTTTTGGTGAAGAGGCTGAACTAACGCATGTCAGCGATGCCGATAGTGGTTTTTATATTAAATCTCCCAAGTCCTTTTTAGGGGCTGACATTAATAAAAGCCAACGCGTTGTTTTTACGCGTATCGTTGAAAAGATGTTGTCGCATATAAAGTCTGAGGCTGAGTCGATTAAAGGTATTGAGCTAGATGATATTGTTATTGGTCGGCCGGTGAATTTCCATGGACTTTTAGGAAGCGACGGTAATAAGCAAGCCCTGCAAATTATCGATGAAGCGGCTGCCAGTGTTGGTTTTAAACAGGTCGAATTTCTGATGGAACCTGTTGCAGCGGCTTACGACTATGAGCGCCGACTGAATGAAGATCAGTTGGTACTTATTCTGGATTTAGGTGGCGGTACGACCGATTGCTCTATGATCAAATTAGGGCCAAGTTACCGAGCATTGCAGGATAGGCAAGATTGCATTTTGAGTCATACAGGTAAGCGCATAGGCGGGATTGATCTCGATAATAAGTTGGCACTGATGCAGTTGATGCCTCACTTCGGTAAAGATGCTGTTTTTACCAGCGGATTACCGGTGCCGACGAATTTGTTTAGACAAGCTGTCTCTGTTAATGATGTTGGTGCACAGAGGGATTTCAATTTGCCTCGAACGGGCAGAGAGATAGATGACTATTGTTTACGATCTGACGACATACGGTTGAAACGGTTCAAGCGCTTGCGAGACGGTAAGTTTGGTTTACGTGTTAGTCGCAGTGCTGAACAAGCAAAAATTCTGTTATCGGATGAAGAGTCTATTAATCTTTCTTTGGGTTACATTGAAAGTGAGTTCAGTGTACCTATCCGCCGAGCTGAATTGGCGATGTCTATTCAAGATGAGTTGAGTAAGTTTGAAATATTGATGAAAGACGCGATTCATCAGGCTGAGACACAGCCTGATGTTATCTATGTGACGGGAGGTACGGCAATGTCACCGGTTATTCAACAGTGGATCAATACCTCTTTTCCTGATATCGACATTGTTATTGGTGATCACTTTGGTAGTGTCACCTCTGGGTTAGCCACGTATGCTGAGCGTTTGTTTAAGTAACCTAAGGCCAAGGTCCCAAATGCTAAAGTTTAATGGTCTGAATGTAATCATGTGATGGCCCATTGCCGCCTGTGTTACCACCAACTAGTATGATTTTTTTATCAGCATAAACAGCTGAAGAGTGCCTCACAGGTTTAAAGTTAAGATTCAGTTGTTTCCAGGCTTGTTTCTTAACATCAAATTCGTAAGAGCGATCCATGTCTTCATAGTCACCTAGCACGTAGATTTTATTTCTCCTGGCAACTAAAGCGTGGGCACTTGTTTTGATTGGTATTGATGGTAAATGAACCCATTCATTTGATTTAGGGTTGTATTGCATGACATCAGTCACCGCCTTTTCCCCCGTGTAGCCTCCAATCGCATAAAGCTTGTTCTTAAGTGCGATTGTTTTAGTTTCCAGGCCTTGTCCTAAAGGTGCAACCGATGACCAAGCTTGCTCTTTAATAGAGTACTTATGTACTTTTGATGAAGCTTTCTTTTGGGTAAATATACTCTTAGTGCAACTGCCACCGCTGATGTAAATATCGTCTTTTATTTTGGCTGCAGTAATGCCATGGCAATTGAGTGGCATGTCTGGTGCGTGAGAGACTTCCAGCGTATTTATGTTGATTACATCTACTTTAACGGCTGCGTTAGATGAATAGGTTTGACCGCCAAACACAAAGATGGAATCTTTTCCATCCCAAACAGCTGCTGCGTATCTTCTCGGTGTTATGTTGATACTTGCGACACGAGTCTCTAGTGTTTTGTTGTCTATAATCTCAACGGTGTTGAGGAGAACTTGACTATCAGCTCTATCGATAAAGAAGTTAGCCCCGCCAATAACGAAGGTTTCATCTCCTGCATTAACGATTGTATGGCCATAACGAGGCTCGGAGAGCTTGCTGTGAACTGGCTCTACCAGGCTTTTCTGAGAGGGTACAGATGAGCAACCGTTAATGACAATTAAGGTCATCATCGAAAAGAGAGTTTGCTTTATTTTTAAACGTTGTGTAGCCAATTTGACACTCCTTGTTCTTCCATTATTCCTGCATAACTTAGCTGCATTATTACCATCTAGAGATGCTAATTCAACAAGCTTCTAGGGCGTATGCAAATTATTTTAAATTTATTTAGCTTATTTTGAACCCTCTACTAAGTGTACTGACTCTTAGTAAGTGCAATCAGGTTTGTTTAGGCAATTCTGATTGTAGTTCCGAGGAATTATATTCCTTTTATATGAATTGTTACCTTCCTATTAGTAACTTATGAATAGTTACAACATGGTTTCCATTGACCATGTCAGGCTCTTACATTTTGTAAGAGCCTTTTTTATTTCTACTAGCTGGCAATCTTTCGATAAAGAGAGAAGGGGATGATCGATAAAAGATACCCGACGATCTTCCATCGTTTGGTCACATAAACTAATCGGCGTTTCTTCAATATAGCGTTTAGCATCTGTTTAGCGGCTTTGTCCACGGGAGCATTCCAAAAAACACCGTCTCCTTGTGCCATTGCTGTATCGACAAAACCCGGACGAATGTCAGTCACATGAATGGGCAGCTGGCGATGTTGAGATTGGCAGAGTAAACCTTCCAGATAATTAGACACGTAAGCTTTGGATGCATTATAGGCCGCTGCTCGACCACCTTTGATAGCTGCTACTGATGATATTCCGACTATATGTCCTTTATGTCGTTTGACAAAATAGTGGAAGGCAGTGTTAGCCATTGCGGTGAATCCAGCGACGTTAACATCGACTGTATTAAGCTCGTTTTCCAGAAGAAATTCGTCGTCTAAGTAACCGACGCCTGAATTAATGATGACGATATCGACATCCTTCATTTCTACAAGCAGGTCTTTGAAGGCTGAACAGGCGTCATTGATTTGTGTTAAGTCCATAAAAGACTTGTAGCATGGGTTAGAGAGTTCTTGTTCAAGCGAATCTAGCAGCTCGGTGCGCCTACCAGTAATGCCGACAGTGTAACCTATCGCGGACATTTGTTTGGCCAGTTCCCTTCCGATCCCTGATGTTGCGCCAATAATAATGGCGTTCATTACTGCTTACTCTGCATAGAACTCGTGTTTGAAGTTGAGTTTCTCTACATCATTTCCGCGTCTTACTTCAACGTCAAAGCGATAGTTTTCTTTATGCCTGAATGGGATCTGAGCAAGGTAATAAATAGCATCGCCTTCTCTTACCTCTTTAAACGACAGCTTTTTCGTTGTGCCGAGTAAATTAGTAGCTTTACCAGTCAGTGCCACTGATTGAGCTTCTTTGTTATCCTTATCTAAAACCGATATGTTGAGCAAGGCATTAAACTGGCTGCGCTGAATGCCGTACTGTTTAGCGACGTCAGGTTCAAAAAAAGTGCTGTTGACCACGATATAATGAACATCCCACGCACCTAAGGTTTTCTTTTGCTCTGCGCTTGTACCAAAACTCAGCATGTAGAGCGCCAATAGAGGCAGTGCCCAAAATGAGTGTAACGGCTTCATTGTGACAGGTCCTCTTGTATGTGTTGATTAAACATAACGCAGGATATCTTGCATGAACATTTGTAGAAATTGCAGTAACACGATCGCCACAAGAACTGAAAGGTCCAGCCCACCCATAGGGGGAAGAATACGGCGAATTGGTGCCAAGAAAGGTTCTGTGAGTTGATGTAATACCATTTCTATCGGATTGTTGCCTTGACTTACCCAGCTTAAAATAGCGCGAATAATTAATACCCAGAAGATGAGCGAAAAGATTTCTTTGAGTACGACTAAGCAGGCACCAATAAAGATAGAGAGTGGGTTAAAGTTAGTTGCCCCAAAAACGAGTGATAAGACGATCAACTTGGCCGCCGCTACTAATAAGGCCAATACGACAGTAGCTGTATCCAAGCTTCCAAAGGAGGGTAATACGCGTCGCATTGGTGCAACCAAAGGGTGTGTTGCTTTTACAATAAATTGGCTAAAAGGGTTGTAAAAGTCTGCCCTGGCGAGTTGTAGCCAAATGCGTAAGATAACCACCATTAAGTACAAATCAAAAACGGTGTTAATCAAAAAGTGAACTGAATTCATAGTAAGGTCTCAATGTTTAAAACTGTGATGACATCTCATTAGCACGATCAACGGCTGCTCTCATGGCACCAGCCATAATATCTGCCATGCCTTTATCTTGCATGTGCTCTAAGGCTTTAGCTGTTGTGCCGCCTTTCGATGTAACTTGGGTCCTTAGCTCATTTAATTCAAGTTGAGGATTGTGACAAACCATTTCAGCTGCGCCTAGCATTGCTTGTTGGACAAGTTCTCTGGCTTGTTGGTGCTCAAAACCCATATTCTCTGCTTCTTGTTGCATAGCTTCCAATATGGCAAAGAAATAAGCAGGACTGCTGCCCGCTGTGGCTATGATGCCATTTATTTTAGACTCTTCATCAACCCACACGGCTTCGCCGACCATTTTCATCATATGCTCAGTAAAGTCCTTATGCTCAGCGTTGACGCTTTTTGCAGCATAAAGCCCGGACATGCCTTTGCCGATCAAACTGGGCGTATTCGGCATCACACGAATAATAGATTCACTGTTGTTTAGGCATTGAGAAAGACGAGCCACAGTAATGCCCGCAGCAACAGAGATAAATAGCTTTGTGTTAAGTTGTTCTGTTGAAAATTTCTCACACACTGATTGCATTAATTGAGGCTTTACAGATAGCACAACACAATCACTCATCTGAATAGCTTCGTTATTGTCTTGGGTAACATTGATACCAAAATCTTGTTTTAGTGCATGTAACTTATCGACACTAGGATTACTGGCGGTGATCTTTTCTGCTGGGTAGCCATTGGCGACCATGCCACTGATAATACTGCGACTCATATTGCCTGCGCCGATAAACGCAATCGGAAGGTATTGCATATAAAATGTCTGCTCTTTGGTTATGTTAGTGAGAGTACTAGGTTACTCGATTAATTCTTGGGTTTTTGACGAGCACCAAAAATAGCTGTACCTAATCTTACCATAGTGCTGCCGTTTTTGATGGCTATTGCCAAGTCGCTAGACATACCCATGGATAGGGTATCAACCTGTGGGTTCGTGTGCTGAACTTGGTGATAGTAATCGAGCATTGCTTTAAATTCGGCTTCTAGCTTTTTTTCATCGTCGGTTGCGGAAGGAATCGCCATTAAACCACGTAAATTAAGATTATCGAGCTGATTTATTTGAGCAACGACGTCAGTTAAATCCTCAGGGAGTATGCCCGCTTTTTGTGTTTCACGACTGACATTTACTTGAATACAAATTTGCAGTGGTGTTTTGTTTGTGGGGCGTTGTTTGTCTAGTCGTTGGGCTATTTTTAGTCTATCGACGCTTTGTATCCAATCAAAGTGTTCTGCTACCAGTTTTGTCTTATTGGATTGTAGAGGGCCAATAAAATGCCAGACAATATCGCCTAGCTCAGTTAAAGCTGTTATTTTTTCAACGCCTTCTTGCACGTAATTTTCACCGAAGTGACGTTGTCCAGAGTGATAAGCATCTTTAATATCTTCGATGGGTTTTGTTTTACTCACGGCGAGCAATTGGATGTCTGTTGGTGAACGATTAACCAATTGTGCGTGTTGTGTTATTGAAGTATGTGCGCTTTTCAGTCGTTCTGCTATTGTTTGCATAATTTGAACAAAAAGATGGGAGCCAAAGCTTTGGATATTACCGAACTTTTAGCCTTTAGTGTCAAGAATAACGCCTCTGATTTGCATTTAAGTGCAGGTTTACCTCCAATTATTCGGGTTGACGGCGAAATGCGTCGCTTGAACGTGCCAGAGATGGATCACAAACAAGTTCATGCCCTAATCTATGAAATCATGAACGATGGGCAGCGCAAAGAATATGAAGAAAATTTAGAAACGGACTTTTCATTTGAAGTGAAAGGGTTATCGCGCTTTAGGGTCAACGCTTTTGTCCAGAATAGAGGTGCAGCCGCTGTATTAAGGACAATCCCTAGTGATATTTTGACTTTAGATCAACTCGGGGCACCGCAGATATTTAAAGATATCATTAATCAGCCGACCGGTATTGTATTGGTGACTGGAGCTACAGGCTCAGGTAAAAGTACAACATTGGCTGCTATGGTTGATCATATTAATGCGAATAAGCGTGAACATATACTCACTATTGAAGACCCCATCGAATTTGTACATCAAAACAAAATGTCGGTTATCAATCAGCGTGAAGTACATCGTGATACGCATAGTTTTAATAATGCATTACGTTCGGCGTTACGTGAAGATCCCGATGTGATTTTGGTGGGGGAATTACGTGATCTCGAAACTATTCGCTTAGCTATCTCTGCAGCAGAAACTGGACATTTGGTTTTTGGTACATTGCACACGAACTCTGCGCCTAAAACCATAGACCGTATTATTGATGTCTTCCCCGCTGAGGAAAAATCTATGGTGCGTTCAATGCTATCTGAATCTTTGAGGGCGGTTATTTCTCAGACACTACTGAAGAAAGTCGGGGGCGGGCGAGTCGCTGCGCATGAGATCATGATAGGTATTCCTGCTATACGTAACTTGATCCGTGAAGATAAAGTGCCGCAAATGTATTCTGTGATACAGACAGGCCAACAACATGGGATGCAAACGATGGATCAATGTTTACAGCGCCTTGTTGGACAGGGACTTATTACACCACAAGATGTTGCTGCTAAGTCTATCGATAAAAAACCACAGTTTTAGGAATCAACACCATGCAATTAACGCCTTACTTGCAACAAATGGCTGATCAGGGTGCGTCTGACTTGTTTATCACAGTTGGCTTTCCGGTTAGTGCAAAAATTAATGGCGAGATGACTGCGTTGAGTCATGAAAAGCTAACCGAAGAACAAGCGTTAGCTTTAGTTCATGATGCGATGACGCCTAAGCAAAAGAATGAATATGAAGAAACGAAGGAGTGTAACTTTGCCATCGCGAGAGATGGTATAGGTCGTTTCCGTTGCAGTGCATTTTGGCAACGAGATATGGCAGGTATGGTTGTTCGGCGCATAGTCACGCAAATCCCAAAGATTGATGACTTGGGCCTGCCACCTGTGCTGAAAGATGTGATTATGTCAAAACGTGGGTTGGTCTTATTTGTAGGTGCTACTGGTACAGGTAAATCGACGTCATTAGCAGCATTGATGGGGCATCGGAATCATTCTTCGCATGGGCATATTCTGACCATTGAAGATCCGATCGAGTTTGTTCATGAGCATGGTAATTGTGTCGTTACGCAACGTGAAGTGGGTATTGATACCAAGTCATTCGATGATGCATTGAAGAGTTCATTGCGACAGGCTCCGGACGTTATTCTCATCGGAGAAATCCGCTCCATGGAGATCATGGAATATGCGATGTCATTCGCTGATACAGGACACTTGTGTGTCGCGACACTGCATGCGAACAACGCAAACCAGGCGATTGAGCGTATTATGCATTTATGCCCTAAAGATCAGCATGAAAAGCTCCGATTCGATTTAAGTATGAATATGCGCGCTATTATTGCCCAACAGTTGGTACCCACGAAAGATGGAAATGGACGCGTTGCAGCGATAGAAATTTTACTCGATTCACCATTGGTAAGGGATTTGATTCAGCGCAATGACATTGGTGCGCTAAAAGATGCAATGAAAAAAGCCAAGGAAGCGGGCATGCAGACCTTTGATATGGCGCTTTATGATTTACACAAAGAAGGTAAGATCAGCTATGAACAGGCGATTCATCATGCAGACTCCCCGAATGACTTACGTTTAATGTTTAAGCTCGATACAGAGGAAGGAACAAGTTTAGGTTCGCTTTCAAATGTATCTATTGATATGGATTAAGGTTGAAAATAGCTAACCCCATTAATGAAACTCGTTAGAAGGTATTTATGGTAAGACTCTATTCCAGCCACGACAGGTTCATTATTTTTCGTGTTAAGGATATGCTCGAAGCAGAAGGTATTCCTTGTTTCATTAAAAATGAGTTTGCGATCGGTGGGATGGGCGATTTATCTCCTTTTGATTGTTCGCCTGAAGTCTGGTTGATGGATGAAGAGTGGAAGCCTAAGGCCGAGAAGCTGCTGCAAGCTGTTGTTGATAATAAGAAAGGCCAAGATGACTGGTTTTGTCCTTCTTGCAAAGAAAAGAATGATGCTAGCTTTGATATTTGTTGGCAGTGCGGCGAGGAATCATGAAACTGCCTATGGAGTTGCTGAATAAGAAAGCTTAATAGCCTCGATTTAGTGCTGCTGTCTTGGTTTTTGTTTGCTCTTCTTTCATAACAAGTACATTAAGATTAAAGCCTTTGTGGAGTACAAAGGCTTTTAAAACGACAGTAAGATTTAACAGCTTGCTGGAGAAGGAATCACGCTCTGTTGACGTCTTAATAGCCCAAAGGCTAAAAATGCAATCGCCAGCAACAATACTGTGGACGGTTCAGGTACTGCCGTTGGTGGTGTGCCTGGTCCAGGGTTTGTTGGAGTACCTGATACCGTTACTAATGGGCTATTTAGAGTAAAATCACCCACTTCTACGGAGAAGTCTTCGTTTGCTACACCACCTGGCAAGAAGGGAATAACTCCTGAGCCAAGAAAATCTACTTGAAGCGAGAAACCGCCTTGTTCATTCCCTAGTGAGACAAAGGGAAAGCCAGGAGGAGCAGGGAAAAAACCTGGAGGTTGGGCACCAAAGGTGTGATTGTCGGCGCCTGAGTTAATGGCGAAAGTATCCCATCCTACTGGTCCCGACAACACAACTAAGTTTTCAAATAAGGTTCTATCCAGAGTCACAAACCAATGGAAAATGCCTGACGCAATACTATCGTTCACAATATTAAAGTCTAATCGGTAGGTGCTACCACCAATAAGTGTTGTCTCTTGTTCGATAATTGCAGCATGGCTATTCACGCTGAACAGTAATAATAGCGCACCTATGCAGACTTTGGTGTTTCTTAAAAGCGATTTTGCTTGTTGTGCAAACACATGCTTCTCCTCAGATTGTTATTTATTTTATACAGTTAAATACTACAAACAGGCCAAGCATAAATCACACCAAAGTGGTAAGCCATTGTTTTGTAAAAAAATGATCAATACTGGGATGTATTGAAATTAAATTTTATAAAATTTCCTGACACCGTAAAAGTAAAATACTGAACATAA
>CAZVDU010000057.1:15548-24566 GCA_964625615.1 uncultured Pseudoalteromonadaceae bacterium
TTTTTAATGTCGAAAAGAAATAAGGGGGATTTGCTCTCTTTTTTTTAGTAAAAATTTACTTTGTAATATGAATAAATTTTACCTAGTCTAGTTATTGTTTCGCTGCACTTAAATGTAGCTTTTAACGTGGTCGTTGAATATAAGAAGAACAAGAGGAATACCATGTCACTGTTTAATTATGCGACTTTGTCAGGACTCGTTGATCAAACCATTCAGGTTGCTGATGATCAGGAGAATTGCTGTCAACTTACCATTGAGTGTGTTGAAGAAACGTCTCCGAATAACGACAGATGGCAATCTTTTGCGGTGAGTTACAAAGCGGACCCGGACGTAAAGTTGGTTCAAGGTAACTACATTGTGATCCATCCTGACTTTGGTAAAGAAACGACATTTATTATTCCTATAGGCCCAGAACGCTATGAAACGCTCATCACATGTTCGCGCGAGCCTGAGTAAATCCGAATTTGGTTGACAGATATGGGTGGTTTTTTTGTTGACCGAAAGAACGGGCAACGCGGCCATTAAGTATAGCTGCGTTACCTAAATAATAACGTTTAAGAAGGAATCAAAAAAATGGCTGAACCATTTATCTCACAAATTACGATCTTTGGTTGCAATTTTGCACCAAGAGGATGGGCCATGTGTGATGGGCAGTTACTCGCGATATCACAAAACACTGCACTCTTTTCATTACTGGGTACAACCTATGGAGGAGACGGACGATCGACTTTTGCATTACCAGACCTGCGTGGACGTGCACCTATTCATGAAGGACATGGAGCAGGCCTTAGCGACCATCGTCTAGGTGCTAGAGGTGGTAGTGAATTTCATAATCTGACAGTTAACCAAATGCCGTCTCATAATCACTCTGCCGCTCTTACAAGTGGTTCTGTTAGCTTACAAGCAACTACTGAAGTAGGTGATTCTGCAACACCAAGGACAAACGATTTTTTAGCGACACCATCGGACTTGCCTGGTCAAGACCAACCTGAACATATCTATAAAGCAGGGCCTGCACCAGAGTCCCTGGTTAATCTCGGGGGGGTGTCAACTAGCGGTGGTGTTACGGTGAACCACAACGGCGGCGGTCAGGCTTTCGGTCTTCATAGTCCTTTTTTGGTGTTGAATTTTTGTATAGCAATGCAGGGACTTTTCCCTTCTAGGAGCTAGGTAGCCTTAGCTATTCAGCCGCTATCCTCTGATGGCGGTTGCTAGTTTTTAAAGCTCTAAATAGTACCAATAACATTAAAAGGAATGCCGAATGCAACCTAGTATCCCTATCCCCGATGGGCTAAATATACGTCCAGCTAGGCAGCAAGATAAAGGGTTTCTGGAGCGGCTTTATAACAGCACTCGAGAGGACTTGAGGCTGCTTGATGCTCAACCTGATTTTATTGAAGCGCTCATTGATATGCAGTTTCAAGCCCAGCAAGACGATTATGGTGAGCGTTTTCCCAATGCCATGCATTTTATTATTGAAAAGCATACAGAAGCCATTGGCAGAGCAACGCTGAACTTTAGTGAACGTGAAATCCGTATTGTCGATATCGCCTTTTTACCTGAAGCCAGAGGAAACGGTTTTGGTCAGGCTATTATCCAGTCTTTTCAAATTTGTGCTGAACAAAGTGCTGTGCCACTCGCATTGACTGTGTCGAATATTAATCAAATGGCTATTCAAGTTTATCTGAAACTCGGTTTTCAAATTGACTCACAAGATCAATTACACACGGGTATGTGTTGGTATCCTCAGATCCTGACAAAAGTAGGTGTTGGAAGCTAAATTAGAGCAGTGGGCTTGTGTTGAGAATTATTAAAACAGATGGGGATTATCTGAATAGAAAGCGAGATGCCTCTTGATTAGTACTTTTATCAAGAGACAGTCTCAAAGCTAGGTAAGAGTGACTAGGAAGTCACAGTCAGCTTATTAGTCAGCAATTGACTCAACAATAAATTTCGCGGCTGTTTCTAGGTTAGGATCTTCTGGATCAGATGTACCAGTGACGCCAACGATTTGACCTTTTGCATCAACGAAAACCGTTGTAGGTGTGCCTCTTACGTTGAATTCATTAAATGCTAATTCATCACCTAGAATCAATGTTGGGAAAGTATACCCACGCTTTTCTAATGCTGCTTGAGGCGTTGCACCATCATCTTCTCGAATACTGATAGCAATGAGCTCTAATCCTTGATCTTTGTATTTGTCGTAAATGCGTTGTAGGCCTGGCTGAAGCTTTTTACAATAGGGGCACCATGTCGCCCAAAAGTGAAGAATTACTGGCTTTCCTTTAAAATCACTAGATTTGACCAATTCTCCTGCTTCGTTACGCAGTTCCCATTCGGGCATCATTTGTAACTGTTCTTCTTCTTGAGAAAAAACATTAAAAGAAACTGTTAGAAAAACGAACAGGGCTATAATTGCACGCATAGTTGAGTTGACTCTTGTTGAGGTTTTTCGAATAGACAGAAGTGTATGCGATAAACTTTCATCTGTGTATCTTTGTGCGACGAACACTCTGTGAAGGGAGGTATACAACGGGGGGTTATTGCTCCATCCAGCTTTGCACGATGATGCAAGCGGAAACGCTGTCGACTTTACCTTTATCTAGCTTTTTAAAACCGCCTAATTCGAACAGCTGCGCCCTGGCATCTGCCGTGGTTAGACGCTCGTCCCAAGTCTCTACTGGTTTCTTAAACTTAGCATGTAGGCGATTGGCAAACTTCTTTGCAGAGTAAGTGACTTGCTGATAACTACCATCCATATTCAACGGCAAGCCAACAACTACAATCTGCGGTTGCCATTCATTAAATACTTTACCTATTGTGTCCCAATTTGGAATTCCATCTATAGCTTTAACGGCATTAAGAGGTGTTGCTGTGCCTGTGATCTCTTGTCCAACAGCGATACCGATACTTTTGGTGCCAAAGTCAAACCCTAATACCGTTCTAGAGCGCGTCTGCACTTCTATGCATGACCTATGTTATTGGTGAGTTGCCAGCTTTCAATACCTAGCTTGCGTAACGCGGTTTCCCACTTAAGATGGATGGGGGTATCAAATAATAAATCCTCGTCAGCTTCAACCGTTAGCCAAGAGTTCTCCTGGATTTCATTTTCTAATTGTCCTGCTTCCCAACCAGCGTAACCTAATGCCGTCAGTGATTTCTCTGGCGCATTTTCGTTCCCTAAAACTGACAAAATATCTGTCGACGTAGTAACCATTAAGTTAGCCGTAAGCTGTAAGCTTGAATCCCATCCTTTCTGAGATGAGTGGATAATAAAACCACGATCTTCACTGACTGGACCGCCAGCGCGGACAATGGCTTTACCTTTTTCATCGTCAATAGGTGTTTTGATGTCAACTTGCTTTAGCAACTCAAGTAAGGTCATACCAACGGGCTGATTAATAACAATGCCCATTGAGCCTTCTTCATTGTGCTCACACATATAAATCAATGTGCGCTCGAAATAACTCTTAGCTAAACTGGGCATGGCGATTAAGAAGTGGTTCTCTAATGAAAGCATTAAGTGCTAATAACCTATTAAGCGTTCAAACGTTTTTCGATAGCATTAAACAACATGCTGATAATATCAATGTCATAGGCCGCTTCTATTTCACGCACGCAGGTTGGACTGGTGACATTTATTTCAGTGACTTTATCGCCAATAACATCAAGGCCAACGAAAATAAGGCCTTTTTCGACTAATGTTGGCGCTATTTGTTCGGCAATAGCCCGATCAGAGTCTGATATCGGTTGTGGTCTTCCTTTCCCGCCAGCCGCTATATTGCCTCGTGTTTCGCCATTTTGCGGCAATCTTGCAAGGCAGTAAGGAACCACTTCGCCGTCAATAATTAAAATGCGTTTATCACCATCTTTAATCTCGGGCATATAGCGCTGGAACATCGCGTATCGGTTGCCGTATTCAGTTAAGGTTTCCATGATAACACCCAAGTTGTTACCGTCAGGTTTTACTCTGAATATCGACGTACCACCCATGCCATCAAGCGGTTTACAGATAATGTCACCGTGTTTTTGATGGAATTCTCGAATCAAACTGGCGTTACTTGTGACGAGTGTTGGTGGAATCAAATCCGGGAACCAAGATGTAAATAGCTTTTCGTTAAAATCTCTTAAGCTTTGTGCTTTATTAACAACTAAAGTGCCCGCTTTTTCTGCAAGATCAAACATATGTGTTGCATATATGAACTCGTTGTTTACAGGCGGGTCTTTTCGCATCAATAAAACATCTAGGTCACCTAAAAATGTTGTTTCGGTTTCACCTAGGGTAAACCAGTCATTGGGATCAGCTTTAACGGATAGCGAACGCATTTGTGCCATAGGACGGCCTTGATCAAAATAGAGATCCCCTAATTCCATGTAAGATATTTCATATCCGCGAGCTTGCGCCTGTAATAGCATGCCGAAGCTTGTGTCTTTCTTAATGTTGATGGAATCGATAGGGTCCATCACTATACCGAGTTTTATAGCCACTTTTGTTCTCTTAGGGGATTCATAGGGAGATAAGTACCATAAGTAATGGCACTATGGCAAAAATTCAAGAGGGATGACAGGAGTGTAGGCTGATCTTTAGTATATCAACATTGACGGCTTTGTTATTCAACGTCGAATTTGGATGACCAAAACTAACTCATATGATGAATGATGAGGCTCTAAATAGCTTGTGCCTGTGGAAACTGAATGTGAAACCTAACCCCATCACCTAAGCTTGATTCGCAGTCAATAGTGCCTTTCAATAGCTTAACGACAAGGTTGTAACAAACATGCATACCGAGTCCTGTGCTACCCAACTCTTTTCCTAAGGTAAAGAATGGTTTGTAGATGTTATCGATCGTCTTTCGACTCATGCCTACACCATTGTCAGCGTATTTAAGGACAAGGTTTCCATCAACGACTTTGATGTGAATTGTGATATGGCCGGGTTCATTCGACTTGAAACCATGTATCGCAGAATTCATGATCAGATTAATGAGTATCTGGCTAAAAGCGCCTGGGTAGCTTAAAGAGTAGACATCAGGTTCTATATCAATGCAAAAACTTAAGTGTGTATGCTTCAATCTAGGTTTAAGTGATAACAGTATTTCATCAACATAATCACAAACATTAAAGCGACGTATGTCAGCGCTGTTTTGATCAATAGATAATTGTTTAAAGGTTTTAACCAGCTCTGTTGAGCGCATCAAATTCTTTTCTATAATAAAAGATGCTTCATCTATCTCGTTGAACATTGCAATAAGCTCTGACTTTGTAAGTTTGCCACTATCGAGCTTTTGTCGTGTTTTCTTTTGAATATCGTTTAGGTGTGAAATAGCTGTTATGCCGATACCAACCGGTGTTTGAATTTCATGCGTTAAACTTGACATCATGACGCCCAAAGATGCCATATTCTCCATATCAACAAGTTGTTTCTGTACATCGTTGCGTTGTCCTAACGCTTTGCTTAAGAGCTTATTCGATTCTTCAAGTTCGTGTGCACTGATATCAATGCGCTTCTGTAGGTCTCGTTTGGCTCGATGAAGTGACTCAATATTCTGCGCTCGTTCAATAATGATAGCAGCAATATTAGCTTCTTTTTCCAGCGTATTTATGTTTTCTGAGCTAGGAGATATTGGGTGTTCAAAATAGAAAGAGAGTGTACCAAGTAATTTTTGGGAGGGAGATATAATCGGCTGTGCCCAACAAGCACCTAAGTTAGCATTATCTGCAATTGTCTTATAGTGCTCCCAAAATGTACCCTTGGTGATATCAGTAATAATAGCCCGCTGGCGTGTGGATGCAGCTCTGGCATTTGCACCTGATCTTTCGTCTATAGCGAGAGAGTACATAGCATGAGCATATTCTGGTGGAATACTCGGGCCCACTAAAAAGCTCAATGTGTACGAGTCTTCATCACAGAGCATAATGGCGCATTTTACACCACGTATAGCTTCTTCAAGTGCTGTTATCAGTTCGGTAAGAACGTTGGCAAGGCTCTCTCCGTTCACCAATTGACTAAAAGCGTTTGCTCTACCTGTATTAATAGCCTGAGTTTGAGTTAAGCGTCTGTTCGTTAGCGCAAACTCAGAGCGTTCAATCGAGGGGAAACTTTGCATTAATGACAACCATTATTACTTCTGTTCTAGAAAGAGCCATACCCAGCTCTAAGCTCAATGCTTTTCCCAGTATGTGCTTAGGCTTAGCTTTAGTCCGCACATAAAAAACATGTGCCTTAGGGTAACGCTCGTTTTATAGACAATATCAGTTTTATGATGAAGAATAAATGGTGTAAAAATTGACCAATCCATTGTTTTAACTAACCTTTGGTTGATAATTTTACCATTGTTGGTGCGGCAGCTTTCCTCGATAGCCGTCGTATTTCATCTCTTTATCAAATATCACCAAAATGACTCTGCAAGATAGCTAGGCTTGTCAACGCGGCAGTCTCTGTCCTTAATATACGTGGCCCCATACTGATCGATTGGTAGCCCGATTCTTCGGCGTAATAAACTTCTTTTTCAGACAAGCCGCCTTCTGGACCAATAAGCAACCGAAACCCTTGATGCTGATAGTTAAGGTGGCTTATTCGTTGTTCAGATTTTGGATCTAAGGTGAGTCTTAGCTCCGTAGTTGACTGTTTTATCCAATCTTTCATAGGAATAACCGGGTGAAGCTTAGGGACGATGTTTCGGCCTGATTGTTCGCACGCAGAGATTATGATTTTCTCCCATTGTGCTTGTTTTTTTAACCATCTGTCGGGTGACAGCTTAACAACGCAACGTTCAGTAATGATAGGTGTTATTTCATGCACACCTAACTCCACCGATTTTTGTAACACTAAATCCATACGATCGCCTTTAGACACGCCTTGACCAAGATGGATAGTTAAAGGAGATTCGACAGATAAACTCAATTTTGCGTCAACAAAGGCAGTCACTTCGCGCTTTTTCACCACATCTAAATGCGCCGAGTATTCGTTGCCATCGCCGTTAAATAAAACAATAGGGTGGCCTTCTTTTAGACGCAATACGTTCGCTAAATGATTCGTTGAGTCTTGAGTGAGTGTCACCTGTGTATCTGTAATAAGTGTATCAGGATGAAATATTCTTGGGATTTGCATATAGGTTATGGTTGTATTTTTTTGACAATCTTAGCAGAACATAGAGAGTGATGTTGTTGTCGTGTTACTCTGAATAAGAAAAATATGCTGATACATTGCTCCATAGGGTTTGCTAATGAAAATAACAAAAAGAACGCTCCTTTTTTCTCTATTTATTCTCGTGCTGGGTATCGCTTTTTTAAACATCAAGTCGATTCATCGGCTATATAAAGTCGTCACACTCTACGATGAAGATAAGATTGTTGATAACTTTATCAGCATGCATGAGTTTTTCTCGTTTACGACACTCAACGCATCGAGTTCTCCTGTTTCATTGCCTGTAGCAATCACTGACTTACCGGTTCATTTTGAATTTAACAGCGAAGAGATAACGCTGACTGACTTCATTGAACAGAACAGAACAACAGGCTTGCTTGTTATTAAAGATGGCAAGATTGTGCATGAGCAATATCGCTTAGGGTTCAATAAAGATAAGCAGCATATATCCTGGTCGATGGCTAAGTCGTTTATCTCGGCGTTATTCGGTATTGCGTTAGATGAAGGGCACATTAAGAGTATCGAACAAACGGTAACCGACTACGTACCTGAGCTTAAGGGGTCAGGTTACGACAATGTGCGGATTAAAGATGTCTTGCAGATGTCGTCAGGGGTTAAGTTCAATGAAGATTACGGCGACTTTTATTCTGATATTAATCGTTTTGGGCGGACTATCGCGCTTGGCAAGTCGCTTGATGAATTTGCGGCGACATTGACGAGGGAAAGAGAGCCGGGTACTTATCATCACTATGTCAGTATTGATACGCAAGTCCTAGGCATGATCTTGACGCGGGCAACCGGTGTTTCTTTAACTCAGTATCTGCAAGAGAAAATCTGGGATCCGATGGGGATGGAGAACGACGCTTACTGGTTGAGTGATGACTTTGGTATGGAGCTAGCTCTAGGTGGGCTTAACGTGAGTCTAAGAGATTATGCCAAATTTGGCATGATGTTCTTGCAGCAGGGAATGTGGCAAGGTCAGCAGATTGTGCCCAAAGAGTGGGTTGTAGACTCTACGACGGCTGATGCACCGCATTTGCAACCCGGTGCGGATAATCCATTGTCTGGCTCGACTCACGGTTATGGCTTTCAGTGGTGGTTGCCGGTAGGGCGAGATGATGAGTTCAATGCTCAGGGGATCTATAATCAGTTTATTTTCATCGACCCTGACCTGAAGCTAGTGATTGCAAATACCAGTGCTAATCATTTATACAATGATAAAAGTCATCAATGGAATGCCAAACACATGGCTATGTTCAGGGCCATATCGTCTCATTTTAAGGATAGTCAATAGGTATTTAGCGCTTGCTTGAACCAGTTTATGCGTATCAAGTCAGTGATACGCATAATAACGCTTGCTCACTAACCAACACTTACGTATAATTCGCGCCCTCAAATCAGCCGATAATTAATTTTAGTTCCTTGTCTCAAGCAGTTTGGCTGTGCTGTAAAAGACTACAACCCGTAAGGAGCACTTATGCGACATTACGAAATTGTATTTATGGCTCACCCAGATCAAAGTGAGCAAGTTCCTGGTATGATCGAGCGTTATACAGACATCATCACTAAAGATGGTGGTTCTATCCAACGTTTAGAAGACTGGGGCCGTCGTCAGTTGGCTTACCCAATTGAAAAAATTCACAAAGCACACTACGTGTTAATCAATGCTGAAGCATCTTCAGAAGCTATCGAAGAATTAGAAACAGCCTTCCGTTTTAACGACGTTGTTTTGCGTAACCTTGTTATGCGCACTAAAGGTCCTGTTACTGAGCCTTCGCCAATGGCTAAAGAAGAGCGTCGCGATGACCGTAGACGTGATGAGAAACCAGCTGCTGAAGCACCTGCTGCCGAAAAACCGGCTCCAGCTGCTG
>CAZVDU010000058.1:0-24037 GCA_964625615.1 uncultured Pseudoalteromonadaceae bacterium
CACCTGAGTTTGGTTGCATAGACATGGCATCGTAGCCGGTGATTTCGATCAACCATTCACTCAACTCGTCGATCATGTCTTTGTAACCTTGGGCTTGATCTACTGGTGCGAACGGGTGAATACCACCAAACTCTGGCCAAGTAACCGGCAACATTTCTGCTGTTGCATTAAGTTTCATGGTACAAGAACCAAGGGAAATCATTGAGTGATTAAGCGCTAAGTCTTTGTCTTCTAAAGACTTAATGTAGCGAAGCATTTCTGTTTCTGAATGATATTTGTGGAAAACTTCGTGTGTCAGGATATCAGACGTTCTCACCAAGCTTGGCGGAATAGAATCACGGCCAGCTTTAGCAATTTCAGCGTCAAACGCATCGATATCTAATTCAACGTTAGCCCCTGTGAAAGCCTCAAACACTGCTTGAACATCAGCTCTCGTGGTTGTTTCATCCAAGCTGATACCAACAGCGCCATCTAAATCAGTTCGTAAGTTAATTTGGCGGTTTAACGCAGACGCTACGATACTGCTTTTACGATCACCAACTTTGATGGTAAGGGTGTCAAACCAGGTATCATTAATCAGCTCAAAGCCAGCTTGTTTTAGTCCTGCGGCAAGTATATCTGTGTAGCGATGGATACGATTCGCTATTGTTCTCAAGCCTTTAGGACCGTGATAAACCGCGTAGAATGAGGCCATATTTGCAAGCAATACTTGTGCTGTACAAATATTTGAGTTCGCTTTTTCGCGGCGGATATGTTGCTCACGTGTTTGCAGAGCCATACGTAGTGCCGGTTTACCGCGTGTATCTTTAGACACACCGATAATACGGCCAGGCAAAGAGCGCTTAAACTTGTCTCGGGTTGCAAAAAAAGCAGCGTGTGGACCACCGTAACCCATAGGCACACCAAATCGTTGTGCAGAACCTAAGACCACATCAGCACCTAGTTCACCGGGGGGCTTAAGTAATACCAAACTCATGATATCTGCTGCAACAGCTACTATGCCTTTCTTCGCTTGTACGCCAGCAATCAGCGCGCTCAAGTCTTGAATTTGACCTGTTGTTCCAGGGTACTGCAGCAACGCGCCAAAAATATCGTGATCATTTACTTCAACAGCTGCACCGGTAACAATCTCAAACCCAAACATATCAGCTCGACTCTTAACCACGTCAATTGTTTGTGGGTGCACATCGTCTGCAATAAAGAAGAGGTTCGATTTATTCTTAGCAACACGTTTTGCTAAGGCCATCGCCTCAGCGGCTGCCGTTGCTTCATCAAGCAAAGAAGCCGACGCTAGGTCGAGTCCTGTAAGGTCAATGGTTAGCTGCTGGAAATTCAATAAAGACTCTAAACGACCTTGCGCAATCTCTGGCTGATAAGGTGTGTAAGCTGTATACCAGCCTGGATTTTCTAGTACGTTACGTAGAATAACATTAGGCACTTTCGTATCAGCGTATCCCATACCAATCATGGAACGGAACACTTTGTTCTTTTGTGCAACAGCTTTAAGCTCAGCCAATGCTTGGCTTTCTGACATAGGTGCTGGCAAATTCATGGGTGCCGGCAAACGGATGCTTGCGGGCACAGTTTGCTCGATGAGATCATCTAAGGACGTAGCACCAATGTCAGCTAACATGCTAGCTGTCTCAGTTTCGCCAGGGCCAATATGGCGACGAATAAAGTCTTTTGATTGCTCTAATTGTGCAAGAGTTTGATTTGAATCTGACATATGAATACCGGTGCCTTAACTACAACGTAAGAAATTTGGCATAAAACATACCCTGAGGCATGCCTCACACACTTGTATTGGGATACAAAAAAGGGAATAGCTTTCGTTATTCCCTTAGATAAATGTTTAGTCTTCGTCGATACTTTGGCCGTAAGCCTCAGCATCTAACAAACCATCGACCTCTGAAGGATCATCTGCTTTAATCTGGAAAAACCAACCATCGCCAAAAGCATCTGAGTTGACCAACTCGGGTGAATCTTCAAGATCTTCGTTGATAGCAACAACTTCACCGGTTATAGGTGCGTAAACATCAGATGCTGCTTTAACTGACTCAGCAACAGCAACATCATCACCTGTGCCAATATGGTCACCAACATCAGGCAATTCAACAAATACCATATCGCCTAGTAATTCCTGTGCATGCTCAGAAATACCGACAGTGAAAAGACCATTACCGTCTGCTCGAACCCATTCGTGTGTGCTAGCATAACGAAGTTCTGTTGGGATATTACTCATTGTTTTTCCTCAATATTCAGTTTAGGGCTTGTTGCTCTGTTATTAATTTTAATCTAAACCAAGCCTTTACCATTACGTACAAAGCTAGGTTTTACTACGCTGACTGTAACCCACTTTTTACGCATTTCCACTTCAGCAGTATCACCAACTGTTTTAGGCACACGAGCCATGGCGATGCTGAAACCTAGCGTTGGTGAAAAAGTGCCTGACGTAATAACACCTTCACCACCGTCAACTTTTACTTTTAAGCCAGCTCGGAGAACACCTTTATCACGCATGACTAAGCCGACCAGCTTCTCATTATTACTGACTTTTTGTTGTTCTAAAGCTGCGCGACCAATGAAATTACGATCTTCTGGCTCCCAAGTGATGGTCCACCCCATGTTCGCAGCCAGAGGTGATACTGTTTCGTCCATATCCTGACCATATAGATTCATACCGGCTTCTAAGCGCAAGGTGTCACGAGCACCTAGTGCACAAGGTTTAACACCCGCAGCAATAAGGCTATCCCAGAAATCAGCAGCCTGAGCTACAGGCACCATAATTTCGTACCCCGCCTCACCGGTATAACCCGTTGTTGCGATAAACAAATCTTCAGCTTGCACGCCAAAGAAAGGCTTCATCCCAGCTACAGCTTCTTTTTGTGCGGCAGAGAACAACGTCCCGGCTTTTTCTTTTGCATTAGGTCCTTGCACAGCAATCATCGCGAATTCAGGACGTTCAGTAATCGTTACTTCAAAGCCTTCGGCGTTGTCATTCAGCCAGTTCATGTCTTTTTCACGCGTTGCTGAATTAACCACTAAGCGATAGTCAGTAGCATCAAAGTGATAAACGATAAGATCATCAACCACACCACCTTCTTCATTTAGCATGCCGCTATACAATGCTTTGCCCTTGTCTTGCAATTTCGCCACATCATTTGCTAACAAATTACGTAAATAGGCTTGTGCTTGCTTGCCTTTAACGTCAACGATGGTCATGTGAGACACATCAAACATACCTGCGTCTTGCCTAACGGCGTGATGCTCTTCGATTTGAGAACCGTAATTGATTGGCATATCCCAACCAAAAAAATCGACCATTTTGGCGCCGGCTTCAATATGCTTTGCGTGCAGTGCTGTTTTGTTCGTCATGATGCGTTTCTTAGATCAAAAATGAATACGCAGAAGTATAGCTAGCTGTTTAGTAGCCAACAAATTTGAAATTCTAATAAATACATTTATTATTGTTATGTACAAAGCATGAACCATTACATTTGCAAATATAAAAAAGACACATGAGATAACATGAAACAACTGTCTCTCGACAATTTAAGAACCTTTGTCACAGTTGTTGATACCGGTGGCTACGCTAAAGCAGGTGACATACTTGGTCGTTCACAACCAGCAGTTAGCCTGCAAATTAAACGGTTAGAGGATCAGCTCGGTAAACGCCTATTCAGAAAAACAGGACAAAGACACCAAGCCAATACAGATGGTATGCAGCTTTATCATAAAGCTAAATCGATGTTAGCAATTAACGATGAACTCTTTAGACAATTTGAGCAGGCATCTATTCGAGGTCGTTTAAGACTAGGAATTCCCAGTGAGTTCGCCGCCACCTTATTACCAAGTATCATCGGAGAGTTTAGTGCATTATACCCAGACGTTGCATTAGAGGTGACCTCAGCACTCAGTCAATCTCTGTTAAGTCGAGAAAACCGTTCAGAATATGACCTCGTTATGGCACTCGTTGACCCAAGTCGCGAGAGCCAAATGCTGCCTGACAACGGCGAGCTTTTGCTACAAGATGAATTAGTCTGGGTCGGTAGTAAGCAGCAAGGATTCAATCATCAATCGCTTTCTTTAGTGCTAGCCCCGAACGGATGTGTCTATAGAAGCCGAGTCATTGATAAGCTTAAGCAGCAAACCATACAGTGGCGTATCAGTTACACCAATGCCGATCTGTCAGGAATCGCTTCCGCTATCACCCAAGGTTTAGGGATTACAGCACTTGCTAGAAGTAGCGTCCCAAGTGACTTGAATGTGTTGCGTCACCGCGCTTTACCTAAACTTGGTAGCATCAATATCTACCTATTTAATCAAAGCGAACGCCATCCACAGGCCAGTGGCAAACTCGCCGAATTTATCCAAGCTAGGCTGGGCAGATGACGCAAGACAATATACAGGTTAAAACCTTAGAAACAGAACGCACTCTGTTAAGAGCCTTTACAGAAGAAGATACGCCTGCATTGTTCGCCATAACATCTCAAAAGCGTGTTATGAGGTACGTTGCACACCCACATCAATCAATTCAAGAGACAGCACAATACATTTGTTCAGGCTTTATACCGCACTACGAAAAACACGGGTACGGACGTTTAGCAGCTATTGATAAAGAAACACAAAGTCTCATTGGCTTCAGCGGTCTCAAATACCTAGACGATATCAACGAAGTTGACCTAGCTTATGTGCTACACCCAGACGTTTGGGGCAAAGGCTTGGCGACAGAGATAGCTAACGCTTGCTTAAGTTTTGCATCAAAACACATACGAATACCACGCGTGATCAGCCTAACCACACCGAATAATCATGCTTCTGTTCGCGTACTTAAAAAAATTGGCATGCACTACGAGAGAAACAGGCTTTACTGGGGAGAGGAGTATCAACAATTTGAAAGGTCAAATAAATAACCATCAAAGAACGAAAAATATGAAAAATACGCTACACTGATAACCAACACTTGGAAACTTAAAGCTGAAACGGTAGATAAATTAGTAGTCGATTATTCAGTAATATCGGTAATAAGTTGTATAGTTTTACTTCAGTAACAAGAATAAAATAGAGTGGTATTGTGTTTTTTTGCTAATTTCACGTTAGCGTAATTAAACACTTGTAGCACACAAACCCTGTACCCATTGGAGGCCTATATGAGTTTGGAGACAAGATTGTCAGCCAACAACACAAGCGTCAGGATCATGGTAGAAGAAAAGTTTGACTTCGGTAAAGTTCATGATTTTAGGGATGCATACAGCAACCTACCAGATTCAGTAAATGAGGTGGTTATTGATTTGTCTGACACCGAATACATGGACAGTTCTGCACTTGGCATGTTGCTAAACATGCAAAAAGCTTTAAACGAGAGAGTGACTACTTTCAAAATAACCAATAGCAGGCCTCAAGTCGCAAAAATACTAAAAATCTCTCGGTTCGATAAGAAATTTGACTTGAGTTAAAGGTCAATCTCTATGCGAATACTGGTCGTTGATGATGATTCTCTCACTCGATTTTTACTCATGCACATGCTTGAAGAAGCAGGGTATACCGATTGCTTTGAAGCAGAATGTGGCCAAGAAGCCATTCAGCTTGCGGAAAAAATAAAGCCTGACCTCGTCTTACTTGACGTACTTATGCCCGATATAGATGGCTATGAAGTGGCCCCTGTATTAAAAAAAATGTCAGGCGATATCTATTTGCCCATCATATTTATTACTGCACTGGACGATCAAGAAGATCTCGCAAAATGTTTAGAAGTAGGAGGGGACGACTTCGCTCCCAAACCTTTTGATAGAACAATATTAATAGCCAAGATAAGAGCTCATGCTCGAACACGACTGTTGAGTATCCGTGCGTCTTATCAAAACCAAGAACTCGAATACTTCAGAAATGGTGTAGAAAGAGAACACAGCATAGTCGAGCATATCTTCTCTAATGCTTTGAAAAGAAACAAAAAGGCCAGTAAATTCTTTGACTTTCGCCTCGCGCCTGCCAGTAGCTTTAATGGTGATCTGTTTTTAACAGAACCAAGCCCTTCTGGAGGGCTTTGTTTTTTAGTTGGTGACTTCACTGGACACGGCCTCGCGTCAGCAATCGGTGCGCTCCCTGTCGCCAAAGCATTCCAAGCCATGGCCATTAAAGGTGTGGCAATCCCCGAAATGGCAGCCACCATTAACGACACATTGCTCTCTTTGTTACCTGGCGACATGTTCTTTGCAGCCATTATTGGTGAAATCAATAGCGACGGGACCAAGCTCACTATATTCAATGGTGGTATGCCAGATATGATGGTGATATCACCTGATGGGCAAGTGAAAAAGCGTTTTGCATCATTACATATGGCATTAGGTATTCTTGATAATATCGAATTCGAAGACGACTCTGAGCACTACGAAGCTCAGATAGGCGATCGCCTATTAGGTTACTCAGACGGTGTAATAGAACTCACCAATGACGAAGAAAAAATGCTTGGTGAAGACGCTGTTATGAATTGGCTTCAAGAAGAACCTTCTATTGAAATCAATGCGCTAAGCCAAAAACTTGATACATTTCGTGGCAAAGCCGAACAGCTCGATGATATTACGCTAGTAAGCTACACCTGTCAGAGCTTAAAAGAGCTGGTTTTAGAAAACCAAGTCTCAGACATCCCTTTTAACATTGATATTACCTTGGATACTGATGCATTAAGACAGCTAGACCCCATACCAGATATAGTCTCTATGGTTTCTAGTCAAAAAGGAACCGAAGGTATCCGTTCAGATCTATCAACCGTATTGAGCGAACTCTACAATAACGCTCTCGACCATGGTATTTTGCTACTCGATTCAATGATAAAAAAAGAGCCCGATGGCTTCTTTGACTACTTTGAACAGCGTATGGAACGCTTAGCCAGACTTGAAGATGGCGAAATCAGAATTCAAATATCTTTAGTCCCAGATGAAAGACAGCTCATCGTAACACTCAAGAATTCAGGTGTAGGCTTTAATTACGACAAGGTAATAGCAGGAGATGAAACGGACTGCTTTGGTCGTGGTATATCCCTTATTAGAGAAATATGTGACAGCATAGAATACTCTGATGGTGGCACTCGTGTATGTATAAAGCTTAATCTCTAAGAAAGTCTTCGGATCTTAAATAGCAAACTCGAAAATAAAAAAACACGAGAGGAAAGAATCAGTTACAGCCAGATATTTATCACACGCCTATGTTTGCTTACTGACAGATACACTCTGCAATGTCCCGATTAAAATGGGAAACATTGTTACTTATATCATATGCCAACACGTTAGAGACTTCACAAGCTTCTAACAGTTTTTTGGAGTTTAAGTAAAATAAACACACAGCTGTGAGAATGTAATATGCAAAATAACCTAAAGGGAATGTATCGCCGGCGATATGGGCCCGAGTTGCTGGCGAACAACTATAAATATTGTTAAATTGCGTCACAATAATGAAGGAATTGCCTCCAAGATGTTTTTAAATGGTGTATATACACATTTATCATCTAACCTATATATAACCAGAGAGTAAATTCAAGTGAAAGCAGTTAACCATATGCTCACTCGTTCTTACTTCACTCAACATGAGAAGTGCCTATGATTTCAATTAATCGGTTAACGGTGAAAAGAAGGCTCACTTTCGGCTTTGGTGCCGTTTTGTTAATGATAGTGCTGCTTACTGTCATCGGTATCTTTAAAGTGAGGTATATAGACCAAGCCCTAACCGAAATAACAGACATCAATTCGCTCAAACAGCGCTATGCCATCAACTACCGAGGTAGTGTGCATGATCGTGCAATTGCTATTCGTGATGTAATTCAGAGTAGAGATCAATCTGAACTCACTCAATTTACTAATGAGATAAGGCAATTAGAGACATTTTACGAAGAGTCCGAAGTTTTGATGAAGCAGATGATATCCAGTGGCGTAGAGTTTACCTCTCAAGAACGGAATATCCTTGCAGACATTGATCGTGCGCAAACGAAAACACTCGCTATCGTCCAGAAAATCTTTGATATGCAAAAGAAGCAGCAAAGAGAAGAATTGAGAGGCATCATTTTGGATGAAGGCCGAATAGCTTTTATAGATTGGCTAGGGGCTATTAATCAGTTCATTGATTATCAAGAGGCACAGAATAAGATTTCGACGGATGTAGCACGAAATCACGCTGGTGGGTTTCAAAATACCATGCTCATTATTAGCGTCATTGCGACCGCTATAGGTATGATCCTTGGTTATACCATACAGAACAGTTTGTACTGTTCGCTAGGCGGAGAGCCCAAAGAAGCCGCAGAATCGCTTAATACCATTGCTGATGGTGACCTTACACAAGATATTCGTGTCACCCATGACAAGAGTATGCTGTCTTCTATGGCTAGGATGCAGACAAGGCTAAAAAGCATTGTCACCAATATTACCAACGCATCGGGTGATCTCAATCAGCAGGCAAACTCAGTAGCTGAGGGATCAGAGCAAATAATCAAGACCGCAAAAAAGCAGCATGTATTAACAGAGCAAGTCACAGGTGATCTTCAAGATATGCAGAATACCGTTGCCAAAGTGTCAGAGCGAGCTGGGCAAAACAAAGAGAGCGCTCAAGGCATGGTGGAAAGAGCCAACAATGGATTAGAAGCGATAAACGCTAGCGCTAAAACCATGGAAAAAGTCACCACTGAGGTCAGCAAAACAGTAGAACAAATCAGAAACCTTGAAGAACTTGCGAGTCAAATCGGAGGGATTACCAGCGTCATTAATGGTGTTTCAGAACAAACTAACTTATTAGCGCTAAACGCAGCGATTGAAGCTGCTCGAGCAGGTGAATCTGGACGAGGCTTTGCCGTCGTAGCCGACGAAGTTCGTCAATTAGCGTTAAGGACAAGCGAAGCTACTGCAGAAATTGCGAGTACTGTTGAGAAAGTCCAAAACGAGACAGCACAAGCTGTTCATTCAATGCAGGACACACTTCCTCATGTCGAACAAGGCAAAGAGCGCACAGTGAAAGCAATGAACCTTCTGCAAGAAATAGAACAGCACGCAAGCCATTTGCTATCAAATGCTGGCACTAACGCTGAATCTGCAAAAGAACAAGCCACACGTATCACAAGCATAGCTGAAATTGTTGTCGAACTTGATAGTATGTCTAAAAATTCCTTGCAGTCATTAGACAGCAATAAGCGCTCTTTAGATTCACTAAACAAGTTATCAGAAAATCTCAATAACGACGTTGGATTCTTTAAACTAACCTAACTTTATAAGACATAAAGCATTCAGCGCGATGGGTACTAACTCGCGCTTTTTGCTTCTAACATGGCTATTTGCTTCCAAAGTTCTTCTGCTTCGGCTGTCAGCGTTGAATAGGTACGAATGTCACCTTTTCGTTGCGCTAGCATCGCTTCTGTAGATTTTTTATCGTATATTTTTCGTAATTTCTTGGCTGGATCAGGTTTAAGAAAACCAAACATATGAGTTACCGCTATAGTGCTTAGAACTTACCTATTCTACGAACTTATTTTGCGAAAAGATCAGCGCATTCCCATCGCTTGAAGAATGATCTTTTGCTTTAACAATGGCATTTGATTGACCGCAGACAAACCAAACCCTCTGACAAGCTTCAACACAGGGTTAGTGCCATGAAATAATCGTTTAAACCCTTCCATAGTCGCAATCATTTTTACGGCTTCGCTCTTACAAGATCTTTCGAAAGCTCTTAGGTTTTGCATATCTCCAATGTCTTTCTGTTCTTTATGCAAGCTATCCAAAACATGCGCTAACTCTTGTGCTTCTAGTATCCCCAAATTTGCGCCTTGGCCAGCTAATGGATGAATAGTATGTGCAGCATCTCCCAACACAACCTGTCTCTGTTTAAGCCACTGGCGCGTATATCGCATCGTTAACGGAAAGCTCTTACGCTCACTCACGAGTGCAGTAACACCCAACCTATTGTCAAAAGCGGCTGTTAACGCTTGGCTAAATTGTTCGTCATTGAGAGCAAGCAATTCGTTGCCTCTAACAGTATCTTGCGACCAGACAATGGAACACAAATGTTCGTTAAACAAAGGAAGTAATGCTAAAGGTCCTGCTTCGGTAAATACCTGTCGAGCGCAATTATCATGTACTAATTCGGTTTTAACCGTTGCGACAATAGCCGTTTGCTCATAGTCCCAATACGTTTGAGGCATATTGGCTTGTTCACGCACTTTTGATTGACCGCCATCAGCACCAACAAGGAGTTTTGTTGCTAGAAGCTCATTCTTACTTGTCTGGATAAAACACCCTTGCTCGTTTGTATCAACTTTGGCAACACTGTCATCCAAGAACAAGCTAATATGCGTTGAAGACATTGCCAACTCAAGGAGCGCATTGGTTATAGCAAGGTTTTCAACGATATGTCCTAAAGACGATTCATTAACCTGTTTATGATCAAAGTCGATGGATGCAAAACTGTCTTTGTCCCAAACCGTCATGTGCGAATAAGCCTGGACTCGCTGCTTAGTTATTGCATTCCAAACACCTATCTCTTCAAACACACGTTGAGACGCAACATTGATTGCACTAACCCTCAATTCCGGCTCAGCACTGAGCTGCTGAACCTTGGCCTTAGGATCAATAACAGCGACCTTCAGACCACTTGATTTCAGTCCAAGTGCTAGCGTTAACCCAACAATGCCAGCACCGCTTATAACCACATCAAAACTTTGCATCAAATACTCTTCTCGTTTTAAATCTAAGCACTATGCCCCATGGCTTGCCTTGCAAGAGGTTGTTTTAATAATGACGAAAACTGCATGGCAAACAACCCAATATTGCGACCCACCACCAAAGGAACAGATTGATTTGAGAAACATCGTACGAGTCCATCTGTGAAATTAATAACTCGCTTTTGATCGGCTTTCCTTGCTTGCTGATACTGAGATAAAACATCGAACGCACCAATATCATGAGATTGTACTGACACAATTTGTTTGGCTAGTTCATCAATATCTCTAAGGCCTAGGTTGAGTCCCTGCCCCGCAATTGGGTGAAGCGTATGCAGTGCATTCCCCACTAAAGCACAACGATGCCCCACAGACCTATCCAGGTTCATCAACTTTAATGGGAACCCCTGACGCTTACTGCAATGTGTTAGCAACCCTGCTCTATAACCAAATGCAACTTGCAATTCTGCAAGAAAAGTTTGCTCATCTTCGGCTAGTAAGCGTTCATAATCTTGTTGATTTAAGCTCCAAACAACCGAGTAATCTTGTTCGCCCATCGGTAGGAAAGCCAGTGGGCCGTCTTCAGTAAATCGCTCATAAGCAATATTTTTATGGCCGACGTTTGCTCTAACGTTAGTTACCAAAGCCACTTGTTCATAAGCTGTTTGCTGCGCCTTAAAGCCTAGCATCTTCCGCGTTTCAGACTCACCACCTTCTGCCACGACCAACAAAGAGCCACTCACATGATGTCGTTGCGTCTTAATGTCAATCTTGTCGTGTTTGGTAACCGCTTGCTCAATGGTATCTGGGCAAAACCAACGGACCTTTGTTTTTTTTAACGCGCCTTCAATCACTTGTGTTAGTGAGGAAAGTCCACAAACATAACCTAAGGCGTCAACCTGATATTCTTCTGCCTTTAGTTCACAATGACCTAAATGCCCACGATCAGACACGTGAATACGGTTAATCGGTGTGGCTATTTGTTGAAGAGACGAACCAACCCCTAAAGATGTTAAAAACTGCCAAGACTGCTCAGCTAGCGCAACCACTCGAGCGTCAGCAAAGTCATGCTGTAACGCATCATTGCCTTTTACTGCATTGGCTTTTTGAGTACCGTCACTTTTTTCAATCAGTGCGATTCTCAAGTCGGTTTGTTGTGATAACGCTAGGGCCAATGCACAACCAACGACGCCACCGCCCGCTATAACAAGATCAAACTGTTGCATAAGTACCGGTTTGCTTCGCCTCAGCATCACTCATAAGACGCTCAACGTCGGCAACTTCCTTAGGAGCAGCTTCGGTCAAGTTGACAAAACCTTCAGTCGTGATCAAAAGGTTGTCTTCAATGCGAATACCGATACCCGCATATTGGGGATCAACATCGGCGGCTTTGCTAATATAAATGCCAGGCTCAACAGTGAGTACCATACCTGGCATCAAAGGGCGTTCAGTACCGGCCTGCTGATAACTCCCCACATCATGCACATCCATACCTAGCCAATGGCCTAAGCCGTGCATAAAATACTTACGATAGGTTTGTTCCTGAATGTTTTTCTCGACAGAGCCTTCAAGAATGCCGAGTTCAACTAAACCTCTAGTAATCACTTCTATTGCAATATCTGTAGCGACCTTCAGTGTTATTCCAGGCTTAATAGCATTAAATGCCGCATACTGCGCGTCTAATACTAATTGATAAAGCGCTTTTTGTGGTTCACTGAATTGTCCAGAAACTGGGAAAGTTCGTGTAATATCCGCCGCATACCCTTCGTACTCAGCACCAGCATCAATCAATACAAGATCACCATTTTTTAGGCTGTCACTGTTTTCTGTATAATGCAGTATACAAGCGTTATCGCCAGCACCTACAATACTGCTATAAGCTGCCGAGCGTGCGCCGTTATAGGCAAAATGATGCAATATCTCAGCTTCAAGCTGGTATTCAAAAACGCCTTCTGCAGCATGCTGCATCGCTCTAATATGAGCTTGAACAGAAATATCCGCAGCCTTTTGCATTACACTTACTTCAGCCTCAGATTTAAACAAACGCATTTCATGTAATAAGGGGCGAACATCAATCAAACTTGCTGGAGCAGTACGTTTTTGCTTAGGTGCGTTGCGTAACGTTTCTAGTAGCCCGAAAACCAAGTCATCAGCTTGCACACTATGACCTTGGGCAAAATAGACACTCTCTAAGCCATTTAAAACGTCTTCTAACAATTCTTCTATATCACCTAAACCAAAGGCTTGTTCGACAGCAAATTGCTTTTCTGCCTGTTCTGGACCATACCGTCTGCCGTGCCATATTTCTGCCAATTCATCTTTCTCTTGGCAAATAAGCATTGGACTCGGGCAACCCTGCTTATTGCTAATAACTAACCAAGCATCTGGCTCTGGGAAGCCACACAAATAATTAAAATCACTGTCTTGGCGGAATGTGTATTCTGTATCACGACTGCGTGTTGTTAACGTTGCTGCTGGGATTAAAGCAGCACTGTTAGGCGCCATTTGACTTAGCAGCTTTTGGCACCTTGTCTGGTATTCCTTCTGTTCGAAAGCCATTAATGTAAGGTTTCCTTCTTGCTGTCATCAGACGCATTATTCGCCGCAGCAAACTCTGAGAAGCACAGCATTGCTGATACTCGCACGTATTCACTCACTTCTGTAAGCGCCTGTTCAGAATCTTCATCATCGACCATATCATCGTCCATGCGACTGATATCAGCCAAATCAGCGACCACCTCTTGCACGTCTTCACTGGCATTAGATAAGTCAGTTTGATGTAAACCAAATCCAAGCAGAAACCCTTGCACCCATTGGATCAACGCTTGCCCCCTGAGATTAATATCGGCATCATCATCTGGAATATACAATCCCAAAGCAAAATCAGATTCACTTAATTGTTCACAACTTTGCTGAAAAACACCGTTAAGCTGCTCTTCCACTTCCTTAGGGAAAGGTTCGCCTTGATTAACAAAGTCACACAACGCATCGCTCCATTCCATAGACTGCATTGACATACCACCTGCTAGCATACCTACTAACATGCCCTGTATTTCTGCGGGTTCAGCAGCAATATCATGTGTCTCTAAGACACTGGAAACACTCTCGTAGGTTGTATATTCTTTACTCAATGAAGGTTACTCGCGATAAAGCTCTATTTAATTGTGATATCGTACCACCGATGGGCAATCTGCTAAAGTTCACATAACAAAGTGAGTTGGTATACGAATGGTAGAAGTCACCATTTTTGGTAAAACGTATCGGGTTAAGTGTTCCAAAAGCGAAGAACAAGCGCTAAAGGACAGTATTGCACTCCTTCAACAAGAAATAGCGATTGCGAAGCAAAGTGGCGGCGTATCCTTACGTGAAGACCTCATACTTATGGCTGCTCTTAACGTAAGCCACAAATATATACAGCTAACATCCAATAACGCTGAAGAGGAAGGCTAGAGCGCATTAATATTTAGCGTTTTAGCATGACTTTGTCATTTCTATGTGACTTTTGATATTGGTATTAAATATCATTCTCGTGCTATCCTTACCCTTCGATTGACGTTACCGTATTAACGAGATAACCGATGTCGAACTCTGCTTCCTGGGGTGTTCGCCAGTTCAATAATGTCCCTGGCCGATGCTATTTTTTAAGGGATTTGATTCCACTGCTATTGCGCATGCTTGACGTGTATCGAGAAGCCTACGGCGATGATGATAGTCCCGCCCTGAACTTTCGGTTCATAGGGCGACGCTGAACAGCGGCATTTTGGGAAGCAATCAATTTGATGAATGATACTGACTTTGATGAAAACACAATCAAGAAAAGCCTTACGCCAAAATTACCGCCACTATCGTCAAAACCTCAGTACAGAACAACAACAAACCTCATCACAAAAAGTCCTGAACATCGCACTTAATAGTGACCTTTTTTCGAATACCCAGAAAGTAGCCTGCTACTTGGCAAATGATGGTGAACTCAATCTCATGCCACTCATCAAAGCATTTTGGGACAAAAATATTGATGTCTATTTACCAGTACTACACCCTTTTACAAAAGGGTATTTGCTCTTTGTTCGATATACACCCCAAACCAAGATGATAAACAACCGGTTTGGCATCGAAGAGCCTGCGTTAAACATACAACATATGGTTAAACCCAATGAGTTAGACTACCTGCTAGTACCCTTAGTTGCTTTCGATGAAAGCGGTAATCGTCTAGGTATGGGAGGCGGTTTTTATGACCGAACACTAGTAAAGGTTGTATCAACTGATACATCAGACAAAACCCGCTTAATCGGTGTCGCGCATGAAGGGCAACGAGCCGAACAATTACCTTATCAAGGTTGGGATATCCCGATGCAAGCGATACTCACACCAGAGCGACTGATCGATGTAAAGAAATAATGATTGTGTGGAATAACAATCATCACAATTCAGGCTGCTCATAAGAGGAATTGATGTATACTTCTGCTCCCTTTTTGACTCGTCGAGAATGTCATGCAAGCAGATGATAAGAAACGCGCGGCTGGCGAAGCAGCAGTTGCTTTTGTCGAGCCCGATTCCATAATTGGTGTTGGAACAGGCTCCACTGTAAATCACTTTATCAAAGCATTAGAACCTATAAAACATACAATTAAAGGCGCCGTTTCTAGCTCCGAAGCAAGCACCAGCTTGCTCAAAGCTATGGGCATAGATGTTGTCGATCTGAATTCAGTAGATCAACTCTCAATTTATGTTGATGGTGCTGATGAAATAACCAAACATAAACACATGATTAAAGGTGGAGGCGCTGCCCTTACCAGAGAAAAAATCGTTGCCGCAGTCGCCGACACTTTCGTCTGTATTATTGACGACAGTAAACAAGTACCTGTTTTAGGTAAATTCCCACTGCCTGTAGAAGTGATCCCCATGGCTCGCTCATATGTGGCTAGACGCATTGTAAAACTAGGCGGTGACCCGGTATACAGACAAGGTGTAGTAACAGACAACGGTAATGTTATCTTAGACGTTTATAATATGGAGATCCTCAACCCCATAGAGCTTGAACAAAAACTCAATAGCATAGTTGGTGTTGTCACTAATGGTCTGTTCGCGCATCGAGCTGCGGATGTTGTTCTCGTCGCGTCCGACAGTGGCGTTAATAGGATAGAATGACTAAATTCTATCCTAATGCCTCTCTGATAATAAGGTATGCACTATAAAGCTTGTGATTAGGGGGATGATTCTGTTATTTTCTTCTCCCGCTAAAGCTAAACAGTGTTGTTATACCAATTCCTTTAAGATTTAGCGCGAATATCCACCATATCAATAACAAGTGAATACCCCCTATGAGCAAAGTGTCCTTACCTAAAGAGAAAATTAAAATATTGTTGTTGGAAGGTGTGCATCAAAGTGCCGTTGAAACATTAAAGAATAATGGCTACTTCAACATAGAATACCTAAAAACATCATTACCTGAAGACGAATTAATCCAGAAAGTCAAAGACGTTCACTTTATCGGTATCAGGTCCCGTACCCAGATTACCCAAGACGTCATCAATGCTGCGAAAAAATTAGTCGCAGTAGGCTGTTTTTGTATTGGTACGAATCAAGTTAACCTAACCGCAACACAGATTCGTGGTATCCCCGTTTTCAATGCGCCTTTTTCAAATACACGTTCAGTCGCTGAACTCGTACTCGGCCAAATAATTGTCTTACTGCGTGGTATCCCAGAAAAAAACGCAAAAGCCCATCGCGGTGAGTGGCTTAAAAGCGCAGTCAGCTCTTATGAAGCAAGAGGAAAAACTCTGGGGATCATTGGATATGGTCATATCGGCACGCAACTAAGCATCCTTGCCGAGCACCTAGGCATGAAAGTTCAGTTTTTTGATATTGAAGATAAACTAGTGCTCGGGAATGCAACGCAAATTAAGAGCCTGAAAGAGTTGCTAGCGACCTCAGACGTTGTCACCCTTCATGTGCCTGAAACAGCAGAAACCAAAAATATGATAGGCGCTGAGCAACTGGCTAATATGAAACAAGGTGCTATCTTAATCAATGCATCAAGAGGCACTGTCATCGATGTTGATGCCCTAGTTGGCTCGTTAAAGGCAGGTAAGCTAGCCGGCGCTGCTATCGATGTATTCCCTGTAGAGCCTAAATCTAATGACGAAGAATTTGTTTCACCATTACGTGAATTCGATAATGTCATCCTTACTCCTCACGTTGGTGGTAGTACACAAGAAGCACAACAGAATATCGGTATAGAAGTAGCCGGCAAGCTGGCTAAATACAGCGACAATGGTTCTACACTATCTGCTGTAAACTTCCCAGAAGTTTCGTTGCCTGCACACACTGTCCGTTCAAGACTATTACATATACACAAGAATGCTCCGGGTGTTCTTACTCAAATTAACCATGCCTTTGCCGAGCAAAGCATCAATATTGCGGCGCAGTACTTACAAACAAACGAAAATATCGGTTATGTCGTGATTGATGTTGAGAGTGATGTAGCAGAAGCAGCTTTCGAACAGCTTATGGCAATCCCAGGAACGATTAAAACCCGAATATTACATTAGGAAATATGCGCTTTTCTGAATTTGTTAATGATAAGTGAATGTTTTTCGAATAAAGACGGTCATTATCAGCAATTCGTGAAGCGCTTGTTACAGTTGTGTATAACGATTGAACTAATGTTGGCTCTTGATTTACACCCGCATTGGGAATAGTTTTATTGTCAGATATGACAGAAAATTGTAAATATGATGTAAATCGGTTACTCGTTGATCCAATGCGTTAAAAACAGGTATAAACTATAGAAAATATAACAGTTTACTGATACTTTTTAGTTAGTGGGGTACACAGGTTGTGTCATAATCATGTATCACCATACTGTAACTTTCACTTAGGTTGAAGATGTGTTGACAGCTATATCTCGTAAATTGGGGCAAAAAACATGTGGTTAAGAAGTATCGTAGCCATTTTTTCGCTGCTTGTCAGCCATTGGGCTGTCGCTTATTCCTTGGATGTACAAGTCCTAACGAATAAAGACAGCAAGTTTGCCAATGTTGTTGTTTACTTAACGTCAGAACAGCCACTCCCTAAAAATAACACCGATACGCTGGCACATATGGACCAGATCAATAGTCAATTTGTGCCACATATATTGGTTGTACAAAAAGACACGGATGTTGATTTCCCCAATTCAGATTCTATCAAACATCATGTTTATTCCTTTTCTCCCGCAAAGTCCTTCGAATTGCAGCTTTATAAAGATCAACAACCTGAAGCAATCACGTTTGAGAAAGAAGGCAGGGTTGAAATGGGATGCAATGTTCATGACTGGATGTTGGGATATATCTATATTGTCGATACGCCTTACTTCGGGAAAACAGATGAAGATGGTAAGATTACGCTAGACGTTCCTGAAGGTCAGTATAAACTGCATATCAGAAATCCAAGAATTAAAGATGACGAAGCAACACTTGTTAAAGATATCCAGTTGAGTTCCGATCAAAGTATTACGTTTAAACTCTCTAAGAAACTTCTACCTAGCCTTGAGCTTTATGAAGAGTCTGACGAGTTTTCCAGCTACGAATAAACGAGAACTGTTTTAATGCAATCACTACGTAACCGTATACTTCAAATTATGTTGCTACTGCTGGTAACGATTGTTGTCGTGACCTTGCTAACGGTCAGATCGTCTAGCTATAAGCATTCAACAGGTCAAGTATTAGGTTCTGCACGTACTTCAACAAAAGTTGTTGAAGATTCTATTCTTAATCGTGTTGGCACATTGTCAACAGCACTACAAGCGTTAACGAAAGACTTCAGTGCGAAAAAGTTAATCTTAGCAGGCAAAGACGACCAAGCATCACTTCAATCAGTCTTGATTAATTATCAACGCAGAGCCGAAGCAGACATTACCTGGGTACTTGACGCCGAAGGTAGATTCGTTACTTCTACGTCTACAGATATGTATGATCAATTCTTTTTAGACGCAGAAGGTTACCAAGAGCCAGGTATTCGCTTTATTGAGCTTGGTGATGAACATTACCTTATCCAATCTGCACCTGTAAAAAGAACTGAGCGCTCAAGGACAGTCTCAGCGTGGGGAATTATGGGTATCAAAGCGAGTAAGATTATTAATGCTCAACTTGTTGAGTTAACGGATATGCAACTCGCACTATTTTTACCCAAAGACAACAGACTTGGAATTGTAAGTTCTTCGTTCGACGAAGAATTGGCAACATTTTTTTCAAAATCACAATTAAATTACGAAGATGATCTACATACACTCACAATGAATGAACAGGATTATGTGTATCTAACACAACCTCTCGGCAGTCATTATGAAGATCAATTACACTTAGCATTGGTTACCGAATATGCAAAAGCTTATGTATCCTACAATGATCAATTAGCACAATTGATAGGGATTGTATTAGTCGCCGCCATCATGGCGCTCGCTACTGCTTGGCTCTTCTCAAGAAGAATCACATCACCGCTAACATCATTAGTTGAAGTCGCCAATAAAATCAGCGGCGGCCAATATGTGGATGAAGAAAAGCCTAGCGCCTACATTACCGAAGTATCTTCCCTGTCAGATGCCGTTTGGGAAATGCAAGATAGTATCCAAAAGCGTGAACAAGAAGTCCATAAGCTGGCTTATTTTGATGAGTTAACAGGACTACCTAACCGCTTACAGTTTTTAGAAAAGCTAAAAGAAACAACTTGTGAGGACATCTGTGAAGTTGCTGTCATTATCGTTAACTTGGACAGGTTTCAAGATATTAATGACACTCTCGGCCACACAACCGGCGACAAATTGTTAGTTGCCGTCGCAGAGCGCCTTAAATCCTTCTCAGACGAGCATTCTTTCTACGCTCGTTTAGGGGGGGATGAGTATGCCTTTATTGTCAGTGGTGAAAAGCTGGTGCCTGAAGACCTGGTTGAACACCTGGCCAGTCTGTTCACAGAACCATTTAATATAGAAGCCTTAGAACTGGACGTATACGCCAGTATTGGTTTAGCAATTTATCCCAAAGACTCTGATGACATCAGCAATTTAATGCAATGTGCCGACATCGCTTTACATAACTGCAAAGGTGATCATAAACCATACGTCATCTACCAAGACAGTATGAACAAACACTCTGTTCAACGGCTAAATCTTACTTCAGAACTGCGTGGTGCCTTAGCCTCTGGTCAATTAGAGCTGCATTATCAACCTAAACTTTCATTACAAAGTAACCAAGTTGAAACAGTAGAGTGTTTGATACGCTGGATACACCCGATCCATGGCTTTATTCCGCCTGATGACTTTATTCCGCTCGCAGAGCAAACTGGCTCAATACGTGATGTAACGCACTTTGCCTTAACAGAAGCGTTAAAGCAGCAACTCGTTTGGCGGTCAAAAGGTTGGGACATCGGCATGGCAGTCAATATTTCTGCTATCGACTTAATCGATATGAAACTCCCTCCTTTTGTCGAAAAACTTATGCAGGAATACAACACTGATCCTACTAAACTGACATTAGAAGTTACTGAAAGCGCGGTAATGACAGATCCTGACAGCGCCTTGCAAGCTTTGAATAAATTACACGCTATGGGTATCGTTATTTCTATTGATGATTTTGGTACAGGCTATTCATCGATGGCTCAATTAAAGAAAATGCCCGTCGCTGAACTTAAAATAGACAAAGCGTTTGTACTGGAGTTAGCTTCCAATACTGATGATCAAGTTATGGTAAAAACAATGATTTCTCTTGCAGAAAATCTTAGCCTACAAACCGTCGCTGAAGGTGTTGAGGATCAAGAAACACTAGAATTCTTAACGTCTAATGGTTGTACAAAAGCGCAAGGGTTTTACATGAGCCGCCCTATTCCTTCATCTAAGTTTGACCAATGGCACGAAGAATTCCTCGAGAAAAACCACGCTGGTAAAAGTGCATGATGCGAGCCTTAATTGCGCTTGCACTGTTTTCTTCGGCTGCTAGTGCCATAGAAGTCACAGGGTTATTGCAAGGTAATTGGGTTAATGGTGATGACTTAACATCTTATCAAAATCATGGGACTGGCGTTACACGCTATGATGATAACGGCTTTAATGTTGGGCAAGCTTTTCTCAACTTTAAACATGACATCGGCAAAGAAGTTACCGTTCAAGCCATAGCCAATTACCACCAAGATGGTGAACAAAACCTCGGCCTAACCCAGTTTTTATTGACCTACAAACCACTCACCTCTAGAAAAACTAAATTCAGATTAAGAGCAGGCTTCTTCTACCCTGAACTGTCGCTGGAAAATGTAGACGAAGGCTGGTTATCTCCTTATACCTATACAAACTCAGCCATCAACACTTGGATAGGTGAAGAACAGCGAACAATCGGCGTAGAAGCGAGCCTTATCAGCCCTGGACGTGCACGCGGCAGTGCTTGGTCTTGGAAGTTGCACGCTTCGTTATACAAAGCCAATGACCCTTTTGGCGCGTTGCTAGCATGGCGTGGCTGGGCGCTACACGACAGGCAGAGTTTAAACAATGACAGAGTTAACATTGCCTTCTACCCCACGGTTATTTCGCCTGAGCTCATTAACGGCCCGGCTTATGTCGAACCTTTCCACGAACTTGACGGCAATATAGGTATTTATGCAGGCCTGCATCTCGATTACTACAACTCTACCAACTTTCGTTACTACTTTTACGATAATAGAGCTGATCCAACGAAGCTAAACGATGCTGGTCTCTATGCTTGGCATACAATTTTCCATAGCTTTTCGTTCCAACATAAATTCAATAAAAACACACGCCTTATCAGTCAAGCCATGTTCGGCAGCACATTGATGGGTTTACGCTTTGTCGCGATTGATTTTCGTTCAAACTTCGTCATGCTAAGTCATAAAATAAAGAAAAGCCGTGTTAGCGTTCGTGTAGACAATTTTAATGTGATAGACACGGGCGATATATTCCCCGAAGATCTCAATGATAGTGACGGCTACGCTGTAACTGCAGCTTGGCGTCATAACTTCAATAAACATTGGGAAGTTGGTGTCGAGTACCATCTCAATCGAAACACCGCAGAAAACAGAGTCACAGTTGGCGATATTGTTAGAGCCGATCAGCGCCAAACTATGTTTGTTGCACAGTATCGTTGGCGTTAATGCTTCCATTCAGATAGTCGCTTAAACCCCACAAGCCATCGGGTTCATACGACCTGTTTATACCCATACAGGTTGGAATAAGACATTATTACATCTCCTACACCAGTTATACCAACCCCATAATTATCTCGGTTGGCATTAATGCTCTTGCGCATCTCCAGCGCCTTTCGGGTAGCGAATACCTTCTACCATCTCTTGAATATCCTGTGGTGCCTCGTCGTTTAATCGGTAAACCACATAGGCAACGGCGAAGTTAATAACCATACCGATAGCACCAATACCTTCAGGTGAAACGCCTAAAAACCAATTGTCAGGTACATTAGCAGCAGGGTTAATAAACTTAAAGTACACGATATAAACCGCGGTAAAACCAATCCCAGCCAGCATACCTGCAACTGCACCTTTGCTGCTCATTTTCTTATGAAAGATACCGAGAATAATGGCAGGGAAGAAGGATGAAGCAGCCAAGCCAAAGGCGAAGGCGACCACCTGCGCCACAAAACCTGGCGGATTAATTCCCAGATACCCAGCAATCACAATGCCCGTTGCCGCAGCAAGACGAGCATAAAACAACTCCTGCTTATCGGTTATATCTGGCATCAAATTGCGCTTAAGAAGATCATGCGACACAGATGTTGATATGACTAACAAAAGCCCTGCAGATGTCGACAAAGCCGCTGCAACCCCACCCGCAGCAACTAGGGCAATAACCCAGTTGGGTAAATCAGCAATCTCAGGGTTCGCTAACACCATAATATCACGGTCAACGCTCATTTCATTACGCTCATCACCTGAATAAAACATCTTGCCGTCATCGTTCTTATCTTCCCATTCGATAAGACCGGTTTTCTCCCAATTCTTAATCCAACTCGGCGCCTTAGCATAATCAGTCCCTGTCTGCTCCTGACCGTTTATGGTTTCAATCATATTAACGCGCGCAAAAGAAGCAATGGCCGGTGCTGTGGTGTATAAAATTGCGATAAACAATAACGCCCATCCAGCACTCTTTCTGGCATCACGTACTTTGGGTACAGTAAAAAAGCGCACAATCACATGCGGTAAACCAGCTGTACCAACCATCAAAGCGGCAGTGATACAAAAAACATCGAACATCGATTTAGTACCAGAAGTATACTCATTAAACCCAAGCTCAGCCGACAAGCCATCAAGCTTATCCAACAAACTGACGCCAGAGCCGTCAGCTAAGGTGGCCCCAAACCCTGTTTGTGGGAATACATGTCCCGTCATTATGATGGAGATGAAGACTGCCGGAACCAAATAGGCAAAAATCAATACACAGTACTGTGCAACCTGAGTGTAGGTAATGCCTTTCATTCCTCCTAATACCGAATAAAAGAAAACGATAGCCATACCGATAATGACGCCCATCGTGATATCAACCTCAAGAAAGCGGCTAAAGACCACACCTACTCCGCGCATTTGCCCAGCAACATAGGTAAAGGAAATAAAGATGGCGCAAATAACCGCAACAGTGCGCGCTGTTTGCGAATAATAACGGTCACCGATGAAGTCCGGTACAGTAAACTTACCGAATTTTCGCAAATACGGCGCTAAGCACAACGCAAGTAACACATAGCCGCCAGTCCAGCCTAATAAATAAACTGCACCGTCGTAACCCATAAAAGAAATCAACCCCGCCATAGAGATAAAGGATGCAGCAGACATCCAGTCAGCTGCAGTCGCCATACCATTCGCGATTGGATGTACACCGCCACCAGCGACATAAAACTCTTGTGTAGAACCAGCTCTCGCCCATAATGCGATACCAATGTAGAGCGCAAAGGTAAAGCCCACCACAATAAAAGTCATTGTTTGAATATCCATCATCAGGGCCTACTCCTCATCCACACCAAAGGCTTTATCCAGATCATTCATTTTTTTCACATAGATAAAAATAAGAACCACGAACACATAAATCGCACCTTGTTGAGCAAACCAAAACCCTAACTTAAAACCGAATAGAGGAATTTGATTTAAAACATCCACCAACAGAATGCCAAATCCAAAAGACACTAAAAACCAAACCGCCAGTAGTTTGAGCATTAAATGAATATTCTTACGCCAATAATCGGATTTTTGTTGTTCTGATTGAAATGCCATGACCGTCTCTCTGTGAAAACTGTGGAGGGCTTTTTGCTAACCACATTGTTACAGATTATTAAACCCAATTGGAGATAATTTAAATATGCAATG
>CAZVDU010000059.1:0-1358 GCA_964625615.1 uncultured Pseudoalteromonadaceae bacterium
TGGCATGCAGTTCAGCATTTATTGCCTCCGATGATATATGGACAAGGGGGTCTGCGTTCAAATCAAGCAACGGCTGTTCGTCGTGATAACTGTCGTTATCTATCACCTCCAATGGTAAGACCACGGTGCGACTAGCCGTTGTAATGATGACCTCACCTTTAAGTGTATAGGCGCTGTGCGTTACAAAATATGAATGTGGTGAATAGACATCCACGGCGATTGTTGCTGGTGTCTCTGCTAGATGATGAATTGTGTTGTCAAGCCGGTCTTCCTGATCCTCCACTTTGTCAATGGTTTTACGTAACTTGCGTTTGGCGCGATGAAGTTGCTCCTTGGCCTGTTTCAGTTCTTTGTTTTCCTTTTCTGTACGTGGTCCTGGATTGTCCTCCCGGTCCTTTTCTATCCGGGCAATCGTGTGCTCGGCATCTTTGATCCTATGTTTGTATTTTTTCCTGTCGCGCCGCAACTCTTTCATCTCTCGATTGATGTGATGAATGCGGTTTTGCAGATAATCGATTTCCGGATTTTCCACTATTTCGCTGCCGGAAATATACTCACCAATATATTCTTCGTCCCATTCAACAATTTCCTCATCGAATTCCTCAAGCGAAAAGCTATACTCACGCTGATTGGGCAACCCGGTGTAATCGTGCAGCATCGGGATAATGTCTTCTATTCCCCTTTCAAGGTTTTGACCGAAGATGGGTACCGGATAAGATGCTTTAACCATTAGAAGACTCTGTTCTGCCAATGCCTTATGTAACGCCTGAAACCTTGTTTCTGCCTGCGGGTTTTCTCCTGGACCCTGTGCCGCCAAAACCTTCCCATAAAGAACAAGCGCTCGGCCTTTCAGGTTGCGGGCATAGGCGACGTTCGCTGCATCATTTATGGTTTGTAACCACTGTTGGAAAGCCAATTGGGCCTGATTGAATTTATCGCGAGTGTCATCGCGCCTAGGCTTCAACTGCAAGGCTTGATCATATTGAACCATGGCGAGCTCATAGCGACCTTGCTCTAAGTAAGTATCTCCCTGGCTTACTATTTTAGTGTGCGCACAACTGCTCAAAAAGGTAACAACGAGAAATAGACTAACGAGGGCTCTAAGGCCCGCATAGCCAGGAAAGGAAAACTTAATCATCGGTCACTCCATAATCTTAGATCGGAGGTGAGTTTAACCAGTCCTGTATTAACATAAGCTTAAGAGATTCCGATAGAGGGGCGTAGTTAATTAAGTAGAATCTCAAGCGCTAATGCCCGCTATTGACCGATTCTAGGCTAAATATGCCAAACTGAAATAAAGACACCTTACCTAATCAATTAATTTTTTAGTTTACTTCAGAGGTGCAAATTTACTCCCC
>CAZVDU010000059.1:1458-5785 GCA_964625615.1 uncultured Pseudoalteromonadaceae bacterium
CCTTACCTAATCAATTAATTTTTTAGTTTACTTCAGAGGTGCAAATTTACTCCCCCGTATGGAACACTAAGGCAAAAGTTAATAAAAGAACCAGATTCTCCAACATGGTGTGTCGAGGTTACTAAGTTTTTCTTAATTGGGTCTGGGAGGCGACCTGGAACAACTCTATCGGGGCAACAATAACGAAGATCTTGTTTTGATTGCTAATATGCCTTAGATGCGGTTATATTTGGTAGATAATCCTACCCACTGGTTATACAAATCCTTGTCCAAAGTTGCATAGCTAAAGTTTCTTTGTATTTATCGAGCAACGTTTCTGAATGCAATCTGTGTACAAACATAGTTGTAAACTAGTAGACATAATGCGCATATAAACCATTATTATTGGTTTCACCTGCGACATCACTAAAACTTTCCATCTGAGTTGTCAGGTAAGGAATCGACACAAAAGACTTTTGGTACGGGTGAATAAAATCGGCTAGCCAGTTGTCAATGGGCAATTCATCCTGCTGCATAATTTTTTCGTGCGGAAGTGAATCGCTTTTAACGACATGTTTTACTCCATATTTACACCAACTCGCAACTCGTCAATCACTAGCATGGCAATGTTTTCTCATTTTAATATACAAAATTTTTAACCATTTTGAAATTTATGCAAAACGAAACGGTGTAAATGTGTCTATGCTTATAACAACTTCGTTATTAAGAAGCATAGGTTGCGAGAATGTAGCAGCCCCCTTCAAGAGAGTATTGGTCGTGTGTAAAGAATTAACAACCTTGGCAAATAGAATCTGGGATGCCGTATCAGAAAATAGCAGAGCGCAAAGTGCTACTACTATAGCTATTATCCTGGCTGGGGATGGAAGCTTGTATTGCACAGCAAACGATATAAGTTCAATTTCCAAAAAGGCTGAAGATTTGGCAATAGTAAATAAAGTGATGCCTATATCTGGTAGCTACATTTCCTGTGCTGGTGTCGGATTTCATGCTGAAATGTGGGCGGTCCAAAACGCCTTAACTGTTTCTGAAAGTATTAGTGAAGTTATTCGTAAAATTGGTTCAAGCCGCCCATGCTGTAAATACTGCACAGCAGTTCTTACGTTAAAGGGTGTAGCAATAGAAGAATCGAGTGATACACTCTATTCAAGCTGGATCAATCCACTAACATCAAATGATGAAGGCAATCCAAGAAAAGACTTTGCTAAAGAACAACGACAGGACATTCCTGATTTTAGGCGTAATGGTAAAGATTATTGGTGGACCGATACCAAAGGGAATTGGACTAACGAACAGAGAGGAATAGAAAACTGACTTAACAAAATGCCAAGGTAGCTAGCAGGAGAACTTTCCACGATGAAGCTTTTAAGCAAAGTGTAAGTCGACCAGATGATTATGAAGTATTTTAACCAATGAAATAATATTATCTTCGCTTTATTCTTCTTCCCCTTATTACCGACATCATCAGCTATTGAAACTAGTCAATTTACAACCGTCAGTCGCATTAATATCCGAACGTACAACACACAAAAAGGTGAAAAAAACTATCGTTCATAGAGCATTATACTAATTGGTACATTAGATACGGAACAAAATTTTATTGGGCAGGAATAAACGTTATATAATGAGATGGTTTCACTTCTCTACCCAATAAAATTCACAATAGCGCTCAACATTCACCTTTCAGGGTATACCCTATGATTACTTCCTTTCCCTAAAACAAGATCTTTGTTTTCATTTAATGCTTCAACTGTAATTCTATATCGATTCCTACTTACCTTAGACGATCTAGGGCATGGTCCTGAATAAGATTGCAATGCACCCTCAGAGATTAGATTATTCCCCCTATAAGTAACTTGCCCTCCCCCATGTTCTTTTCTAGCGGTCGAGTCAAACATCTTGAATTTCAAATAGCGAGTTTCGCTAGGTACGTTATTTAATCTAATAGTTGGCGAGATCCTGCTGCAGCCAGACCGATCGGACCAGGAAAAATCCAGATCAATGACGGCGGCGTTTTCCGATACAGGAGTTGTCGTCGCACAACCAGCTAAGGCTATAGCCATAAGTGGTAGCAATAAAGATTTACTTTTGATCATTCCTATCCCTTCTTATCTTTTCTAATGGTAGTTTCGCTTTAGGACAAAAAAGAAATAGCAACACAATCAGTCGAGTTAGAAATTTACAAACACAGGCCAATTCCAATCACCAACTGGTTCAGTCATTCCTTTTTAAAAGAACGCAGAAAATAATAAGAGGGGGTTAAATTAATTCTTCAATAGGTAAATTAGGTATTAGGATATGTGTGTTTTTTGCGCTAATAGTCGAATCCCAATCAAAACTCTCCTTTTATAAGGCTTGGGGAGTGCTCGTTATGGGAAATAGTCGAGCAAACACAAAGGTGCATTTAAAACGCAAAAAAATTGAACCTACCAAAGTGGTACCAGCCCAGATCTACTCCCCGCTAACAAGCAAATGCTACTAAAATTTGAGAGCACTTCTATCTAATGCTACAAAGAATTGCATCCAAGGGAGTGTTAGAGCGAAAGCTATATTTACTTTCTTAAAGCCTGATAAATCTTTGCCCTCAGCGCTTTTTGTAATTCTAAGTCAAAAGGGACTTTTTGAATTAAGAAGACTGCTGTTAAGTCTGTTACCGGATCAACCCAGAACAAGGTGCTGGCTCTGCCGTCCCAAAAAAATTCACCGGGCACACCGTAAGCTTCATTTTCATCGACAGGGGGTGCAATTCTTACCGCAAAATCTAACCCAAAGCCCATTTGCCCTTTTCCGGGTAACCAACTCTTGTCGTCTAGTACTTTGGGGAGATGATCCTTCGCCATTAACGCAATAGTTTCTGGTTTCAGAATACGTACGCCATCAAGTTCACCTTCATTTTGTAGCATCAATGCAAAGCGCATGTAGTCATCTGCTGTACTTATGAGTCCGTGGCCACCATTTTTTTGTTTTGGTGGAGTAGTATAAAAACCGTAGACAAGTTCATCAGGCTCACGGGAGAAAGTGTTATTGTCTGAGTTGTAAATATAGACCGGTGTCACCTTGTGTTTATCATTTTTAGCAACGAAGTACCCGGTATTCTTCATCTTTAATGGCTTTAACACTTTATCGGTAACAAGTTGTTCGTACTCAGTGCCAGAAATAACTTCAGCTAACCGAGCTTGTATATCCACAGCGGGACTATATAGCCAGCGCTTACCCGGTTGAAAATGAAGAGGAAGGCTGGCCATTTCCTCGCTGAGAGTAGCCAATGGTTTATCCGGAGAAAAAACATCCAGCGCCCTCGTTTTTTCTCCGACATAATTATCTTCCCAGTCGTAACCCATGCCTGATGTATGACGCATGAGATCAAGAATCGTAATTTCTCTTTCCGCTGGCACAAGTATGGGCCTATTACTTTCGTCCATACCTTCAAACACTTGCATATTTTTAAATTCAGGGAGATAACGAGATACAGGGTCATCAAGCTTAAACAACCCTTCTTCATAGAGAGTCATTAACGTGACCCCCGTAACAGGTTTAGTCATAGAATAAATATTGACCAGAGCATCCCTACTCCATGAAATGCCTTTTTCTCTGTCTCTTAACCCTGCATCGCCGTAAAAGGCTTCTTTGCCATCTTTGAATATAAGCAAAGAAACACCGACCGCCTGACCGTTTTCAATTATGGATTGCAAATGTTTATCTAACGAAGTTGAATCAATAATGGGGTTTGGCTCTGCTGCATTTACACTCTGAGCATTCTGTACTATCAAACAGCCAAAGAATAAGAAGCCGTTTAAAAGTAATAGCTTTAGAGTCGAGTGCTTCATGTTTGTACCTAATTAGTTGAACAACGAAAGAATAAATGAAAGCGCTTTCAAAGCATATGAAGAATAAACGGCTTAGTTAGACTATGCAATAGAACAAAGCCCTCAATTAGCTAGTGTTGCGATCAGCCATTTCCTAAAACAAGCCATTGTTCCATTGAGGGAAGTAGATGTGGGTTATATTTTTATTTAACGCTGTCTAAATCTTGTTAAAGGAGTTCAACATAAAGCTGGCTATAATTTTTCATCGTGCTTTTTGTTTGACATCTACGAAAAATTTAGTCTAAATAGTGTTGAACAAAAAACAATCAAAGGAAGGCTACTATGTATGTTCGCACTAAATTTATGACTGTTATCAGCTTAATACTTGCCTGCTTTTATACGTCTGCAAGCCAACAAACTGAGCCTGTTGAACTTGAGATAGACGTGGAAAACGTAGAAGTCAAAAACATTGAAGTTATCACAGTCACTGGTAGACGCTCCTTAGGTCATTATCGTAGAGCCTT
>CAZVDU010000059.1:5885-13124 GCA_964625615.1 uncultured Pseudoalteromonadaceae bacterium
CTAAGAGAAAAGCTGGTTGAGTTCGTAGTTGCTAAGCAAAAATATGCACTACGAGCTAAAAGCAAATCAACGAATTAATGACACAAAGCAAGCGCATTAACATTTATGTTAGTGCGCAAATCTGTTTTAGGCCATCATAGCTAATGAGCTAAGCCTTTTCGTGTACAACCTTGTTAATTTGAAGTGCAGTTGTTTCTTCTAGCTTCGCAAATGACTGCATAACTTCACGTTCAAAATCAGACAACGTCATTTCACGCCCCTCTCTTTTTATGAATCCTCCAATCTATCAAGTCAGCCACATCGTTCGCAACTGATTACTCACTAATTCAACTTGGCTCCAACCTCATAAATCGCTAGAGTTGATGTTAGGTTCTTAATTTCGAGTTATTCACTATGCCTGAAGGCTCAAGTCCTACTGTATTGCTCGCACCTCAATCTCCTCTTGAAGTATATCTGTCACAACTTGGCGATAAGCTCGTTGAAGATACTTATCAACAAGCAGCAATAGTTACTCTAGATGCATTATTCAACCATTTAACTAATCGGAAAGCACAATTAGAGCTCCCTATAAAGGGAGTGTATTTGTGGGGTGATGTAGGTCGGGGGAAAACCTATTTAATGGATATGTTCTATGATTGCTTGCCTGGTGAGAAGAAAATTCGCTTGCATTTCCACCATTTTATGGCTCGTATCCACCAGCAATTGAATGACTTTTCAGGGGAAGAAAACCCTCTTGTATTGATAGCTGATGATTTGTCGAGAACATACAAAATTATATGCTTTGATGAGTTTTTTGTGTCTGATATTGCCGATGCCATGATCTTGGCAGGCTTGTTTGAGCATTTATTCAAACGAGAGGTAGTATTAGTTGCCACATCCAATGTACCTATTCAGCGTTTATACGAAAACGGTTTGGCTAGACACAAGTTTTTGCCCTGTATTGCCTTGTTGAAACAATATACAAAAGAGCTCCATCTCGACGGCAAAGTTGATCATCGCTTACATGTAACAAAAGCAACATCCGATCCATCTACCACCAGAACACCCTCACCTTATATAAGTCTCACCGGTGACATCGATTTTCATACCTTATTCAATGAACTAAGCTATAACACGTCTCCAAACAATATGAATACCTCGAATTTAAAGGTCTGCCATCGAGATATCCCCATTATCTGTGCTTTGGAAGAATCTGAGCAATCCAATTCCGTAGTATGGTTCGACTTTACGGTATTGTGTGAAAGCCATCGCTCACAGCTAGATTACATGGAAATTGCGAATCGCTTTGGTACTGTTATGCTAAGCGGCGTGCCAACACTTAGCGCCGAAGTGCGCGGATGGATAAAGGCTCGTGGCACAGAAGATGGCACAGGCGACAATCAAGCCTTTAGCACGGGTGAGCGCACGGTAAGTTATGCCAGCACCGACAATACCGTCAGGCGGTTTATTGCACTTATTGATGAATTGTACGATCAAAATGTAACGCTATATTTAAGCGCAGATGTTCCCCTAACCGAACTGTATAAAGAAGGAGCATTACTCTTTGAGTTTCGCCGAACTTATAGTCGGCTGATAGAAATGAGTCAGAGAAACTAGAGCTGGTTAATCTTTAAAAACTCATTGGACAGATCTTATGGATACGCTAAGTCTTAAAGGAACTACCAAAAGGGCGTTTAGCCAACTACCGGCTCAGAATCGGATACAGTTTCGCCCACTAGCTTTGGCGGTTAATAGAGCTTGATCTGCTCGTTCAATCAAAGAGGTGAGTTCAGTATCTTTGTCTGCAAGTGATGCGCTTCCAATACTAATAGTAACTTGCAGTAGTCCTTTCTCTGTTGGGACATCAGTCTTGCCAACAGACTCAAGCACTCTCTTCGCAACACTCAATGCCTCTGGCAGTCCTGTGTTGGGTAATATAACAATGAACTCTTCTCCGCCATAACGGCCAGCTGTATCATAAGGCCGAAGATTTTCACCGACAATCGTAGCGACAAAATGTATAACAGCATCACCTACAAGGTGGCCATAAACATCGTTAATACGCTTAAATTTGTCAATGTCTATCATCAATATAGATACATCTAAACTGTTTCGCTTAGACCGCTCAAACTCTGCTCCTGCAACATCCATCACAGCTCTACGAACCATTAATTGTGTTAAAGAGTCGGTCTTTGCCAACCGTTCTAACTCGACATTTTTTTCTATCAGTAAACGATTAGCATTTTGTAATGCTTGATTCCAATACACTATTATCTTGTAGGTCAAGAAAGTTAACGCCACCATAACCACTAATAAAATGTAAAGCGGGTATGACATACCATTGATTGCATTATCAATAGTTGCGAGATCAGTCGCATTCAAGCCCTTCTTTAATTGCTCTAATTGCCCAATGCCAATATGCCTAGCACTAAAAACATAACCAATCAGGACCGCAACGAACGCTATTGTTGCTAAAGTGAGAACTCTATACGAAGTAAATGGCCTGGAGTTATTGTTCCTATATATGCCATTAAGCCGACGATCTATCACTGGCCCAAACAAAAACAAAATGGGCAGTACGAAGACGACAGCTTGTAGCCAACCACCAATCCACCAGCCTTGCCATACAGGCAAGGCATCATTAAGGCCGACTTGATTTGCGTACGCCCATATAAACGAACCTGTCGACCCTGCTAGAGAAGCAATCAACGATATCAGAACAAAACTAACGATAGATACAAGGACATTTGCCCTGCTATATATGGGCAAAATAGACAAAGACAGATAATAAAACGCTAAACTTAATGGGTTTGAAAAAGAAAACAAGAAAATCCACTCAATGGGCATTCCACCAACATATGCCACCATAAATGTAGATAAATACGCGGGTATCGCAGCCCAAAAGTACCCCATCCAAAACACTAAAGGAATACACAAAAGCATTGGTATATAGACGGTAATGAAGAAATCAACGCCGCCGATAGAAAGAGGAATGCCCGTCCATTCTAAGTAGCGCGTGATAACACTTGAAGGAATAATGAACGCACACGCTATTAACCAATATATAATCAGCTTTCTTCCAGTTCCCTCTTGCTTGGCCATAGAGACAGGATTAAAAGGGATAATGGTCGAAGGAAAACTTACCGGTGAAGATTCAATGCCGCTATTCATATTTCTTCTGCGTCTTCAGCTGCCGTTTAGTATAGTGAGATAAAAAATGGACAATACACAACTACTGCCTCACTCTAATTGTTAAATAATATCATTCCGAGCCAAATTAACATATGCCCATCGCCCTTTGAATGATGTCCTCCTCAGTTGTTATTATTTGCTCTTTTCATAGAACTCCAACCTATCCCAAATAGGTTAATGAAATCATCATTATCACACCCAGAGCTGCCACCATTTCGCACTCTGTCGTCGTACTTTTTACGCTTCCCGATATCGACGAATATTCTTATTTACTTCACTGTTTTCAATAAGCTAATGGCCGTTTGGTATTACCTTTGCTCTTCTAATTCCATGCAATTTTCTTTGGTATTCATAGTACTCTTTCCAGTATTCACGGAACCATAATCTCGGAGCATTAGGTACTAAGATAACTATATAAACGAAAGCTAAAGGTACGTCCAAATAGATAAGCATTAGTCCGATAGCCGATGAGACTCCGACGATAACAAAGTAAATCAGCCAGAAATTGTCAGGCTTTTTTGGTGGGACAGGTTTCTCCATGAATACGACTTCCTTTAAAACTTTAAGCTTGAGTATGAATTGGGCTAAATCAAGATTTCTTCAAGAACTTAGTGACAAGAACAATTCGGGTACCATTTACTTTACCTTCAATATGTTCTGGGTTGTCAGTCAATGCGATATTACGCACGGCTGTGCCGCGTTTAGCAGTAAAGTTGGCGCCTTTCACATCAAGGTCTTTTATCAGAGTGACCGTATCGCCTGTTTGTAAACGTGCACCGTTTGAATCTAAGGTAGGTTCATCGGTGCTCTCTCCGCTAGCGACGGTATCTTTTTCAGCCCATTGTTTAGTTTGCTCATCTAAATAAAGCATATCTAAAGCATCTTGTGCCCAACTCTCGGTCGATAAACGTTTCAACATACGCCAAGCCATAACTTGCACAGCAGGTTCTGGGTTCCACATACTATCATTCAAACATCGCCAGTGATTCATATCAGCAACTACCGTGCCGTCAATTTGCATTTTACAAGTCGTACAAAGCAGTACACAGCTTTGTGCATCTTTAGATTCACTATAAGGTACTTCATAAACAGCAAGCTGCTCTTTACTACCGCATAATTCGCATACTTCTCCACTACGAACATTTAGCGCTTCTTGAATCGACATTTTTTATCCTATAAACAAAAGAAGGGGCTTACATAAGCTCTTTTTTCCTAGCCCATTTTGAGCCTACAACAAGTAAACCAGCACCGATGTACATAACTAGCCCATACACACCTGCTGACGTGGCAAAAGCAGTGTCTCCCAAAAAGGTTAGCGCAATCAAAATGGCCATAGCTGAGTTTTGTACACCAACTTCAATGCCTAGCGTTATTGTATCTTCAGCACGTAACTTAAATAAAAGGCCTAAGGCGACACCCGTTCCAACTGCAATGAGGTTCAATGCCAGAGTTGCTCCAAAAACAGCATCAAAAGATGTTGCTAAGGTGTTCCTTTCTTGGATTGTAATCAAGACGATCATACACAACAAAAACAACGAGGAGAATCGACGAAAAAAAGCCTCGCTACGCATCGCTGCATTAGGCTGATAGTGACGACCAAGCAAACCCAAAAGTACCGGCAGCAATGTTACTACGAACAGACCAATAGTTGTGCTAAGTAGTGAGAATGAAACCGCCTCACCTTGCGTAAAATGCTCTATAGAATATTGAATAATAAAAGGCGTGCTAAAAACACATACCACCGTTGTTATGGCCGTTAAGCTTACTGAAAGCGCAAGATTTGCTCTTGCTAACAAGCAAATCACATTAGATGTCGTTCCTCCTGGGCATGCGGAAAGCACCATTAAACCTATTGCCAATGGCTCTGATAAATTAAACGCAGTCGCTACGCCGTAAGCAATCATTGGTAACAATATAAGTTGACCGAACAGTCCAACAACAATAGGTTTGGGCATCTTCCATAAACGCACAAAGTCATCTTTAGTAAGGCTAAGCCCCATGCCAAACATAATAATTGCTAAAGATAAGGGGAGTAGTACTTCTGTTAATATGGAGGCTTGCATTCGATAGTGTTTTCCATTTTATTTGCACCGTAAACCGTGCTAGCGTCTTAACTTATTAAACGTCACCAGGCTTTTTGCTTGGCCTTATTGTAAAACCGAGGAGTAATATACCTGATGAGCGAGCATCATAAAATAAACTATGTCGAATTCCCCTCAACTAACCTTGAGTCGACAAAAAGCTTCTTCGAGCAAGTTTTCAATTGGCAATTTACTGACTACGGCCCAGAGTACTCATCATTCTCAAATTCAGGCATCAATGGTGGTTTCTTTCAATCTAACTTACGCTCATCAACTCAACATGGGGCAGCACTGAGTGTTATTTATAGTGCTGATTTAGAAGCAACACAAAACGAAGTTGAACAAGCTGGCGGTAAAGTTGTTAAACCCATATTTTCTTTCCCTGGTGGCCGACGTTTTCATTTTGAAGAGCCCAGTGGAAACGAGTTTGCCGTTTGGAGTTATTTAGACAACGAATAGCTATGGCTATAAATGATATTTATCGCAAAGATCAAACAATTATTCCTTTGTAGCGAGGTACATTGTCAACGAGATACCGCCAAGTGTTTATAGGTGTTTTGCCATTCATTTTTTGCGATAAGTTGATTAATGGTGTTTGATAAATGTCCCTTAAGCTCTTCCTTCTTAGGAGACTTCTTAGATACATAAAGATAGGCAGGAACTTTGCGCAGTTCATATGCCATCGCGACCTGCCCCTTGGACTCTTGAGCTTTCAGGTGATAAGCAAGCGTTCTCTCCGAACTCATAATAAAATCAATGCGCTCTAGGAGTAGCATTTCAACACCCACATCCGTGCTTAAGAGCGGCGCTTGATAAACGTCCGGAATATTATCAAACAACAATCCGTAATTAATGCCTTTGACATAACCAACCCTTTTCCTGGACAGATCCATCAAGGTCTGTACCTTATCTTTGTTCTCAAGAAGTGACGCCAGCACAATGGATGCTCGACTTACCTCAATAGCCCGTTCAGCGACAGCATCCGCATTTGGCCCAGGCGGTAAAATGGATAAGTCAGCATATCCATCCATCAGCTCAAGATAAATCCTTGGTGGAGGCACATGATACAAACTAACGTTATAGTCAGATGACTCGTTTATCATCTTTACCATGTCTACGATGATGCCTTTCAGTTCACCTTCCTTACTATAATAAACATAAGGAGGGGATAACGCTGAAACCAGCTTTATTTCTTGTTGTTTCTCTGACGCATAAACAGCCCCATGAGAGAAACAAAAAAGTGGGGCAATAAACCACGTGAAAAGAATATAAAAAGTACGCACATTAACTCTTGGGACGAAACGGCCTTAGACAAGCCTTAAAAAGCATAAAAACACTCACTCTAATATCTATTTTAAACTATAAAAGCAAAAGCGTTCACCTAGCAATAAGTCTACTAGCTATAAGTCTATATCTAGAAAGGGAAAGAGGGGCTGAATTGAGTAGAGTAAGGAATACGGATTTAGACGCAGGTTTTTGATTCAGCGCTAAAAATAGCCTCACCTGCACCATCGCTTGCAGTACAGGTATAAATAGTCTCTTTAATGCCGCTATGCTTTTCATAAGTTTCTTTGACGAGTTTACATGCTTCTTCAACTAAACTATGCGGCATAAGTGCAACAATACAGCCACCAAACCCGCCCCCCGTCATACGCACACCGCCTCTCTCTTGAAGGAAATTACTTAATGTAGAAACAATAAAATCTATAGGTTCAACTGTAATTTCGAAGTCATCGCGCATAGACGCATGTGATTGTGCCATTAGTCGAGACAACGAAGCGATATCTCCATTTTGCAAGGCTTCGGCAGCAGCTAGTGTTCTCTCATTCTCAGAAACAACATGATGTGCTCGTCTGTAGGTTTCTTCTGGCAGCAGCACCTTTCGATGTTCCAAATCTTTTAAGCTGATATCCCGAAGCGCCGTTATACCCAGTAATCTAGCAGCCTTCTCGCATTGCAAGCGTCGCGTTTTATATTCGCTATCACC
>CAZVDU010000059.1:13134-23955 GCA_964625615.1 uncultured Pseudoalteromonadaceae bacterium
GCCCACGTTTAACATTAGAGTTGATGATGACCACTTCTAACTCGTCAGGCATTGGAATCAATTGGGTTCCAAGCGACCGACAATCAAGCAACACAGCTTTATGTGCTTCACCACAAGCACTAACCATTTGATCCATGATGCCGCAGTTACAACCCACAAATTGATTTTCTGCTTCTTGACCAATACGTGCTATGTCTTGCTTACTCAGATTTAAGTTACTCAACCTTCTAAAAGCTTCGGCGACTGCAACTTCTAAAGATGCTGACGAACTTAAACCTGCCCCTTGAGGTACGTTACCTGTAACAACTAAATTAGCACCAACTAGCTTACTCCCTCGCATTTGAAGATGTTTTACAACGCCTCGTATATAGTTACTCCATAGTTGTTTTTCATGATTAACAATGGGTTCACCCAAGCTAAATTGGTCTTTCTCATTACTATAATCCATCGCGACAACATGCACTTCCTCATCGCTTCGAGGAGAAGCAGCAATGACTGTTTTATAATCGATAGCACATGGTAAGACAAAACCATCATTATAATCAGTATGTTCACCAATAAGGTTCACACGCCCAGGTGCCTGAAATAAGTATTCAGGTACTTCGCCATACGCTTTTGCAAATTGTGACATGACAGCATGTTGTTGTATTAGTGTAGGCATGTTTTCTCTCGCTATATCAATCTACACAGCGTCTTCATTGAAATGCCTATCGCTGACTTGCTGAAGTTTTTCAGCAGCTTGCTCAGGCGTTAGATCGCGTTGCGGCTCTGCTAGCATCTCAAAGCCAACCATAAATTTCCTTACTGACGCTGATCTCAACAAGGGTGGATAAAAATGTGCGTGCAACTGCCAATGGTCTGCGTCATCTAAATCAAAGGGAGCTCCATGCCATCCCATAGAATAAGGGAAGGAGCAACGAAATAAATTATCATATCGACTCGTTAGCTTCTTAAGTGCATCCGCTAAATCAACTTGTTGCTCAGGTAATAAATCTGTCATACGGGCGCAGGCAAACTTGGGCAATAATAAAGTTTCAAATGGCCATGCTGCCCAGAATGGTACAACCGCTATCCAATGCGTCGTTTCAACTACCGTTCTTTTACCATCATTAGACTCTTGTAACGCATAATCCAACAACATTGACGTGTTGTTCTGCAAGTAATAATTTCGTTGGTTAACTTGCTCTTTCGCAATCTCATTCGGCCAGAAATCGTTTGCCCAAATTTGACCATGTGGGTGCGGATTAGAACACCCCATAGCCGAGCCTTTATTTTCAAAAACCTGCACCCACTTATAGTCTTTACTTAAATCGCTTACCTGTTCAATCCAGGTTGCAATAACTAATTGAATAGCGTCAACGGACAGCTCAGGCAAAGTCTTACTATGATCAGGCGAAAAACAAATGACACGACTCGTCCCCCTTGCTGGTTCTAACAGCATTAGGCGGTCAGAATCACTATCCATTACTTGTGGTGTATCAGGCATCAATGCTGCAAAATCATTGGTAAAGACAAATGTTCCTTCATATTCGGGATTAACCTCACCATTGATACGCGTATTACTGGCGCATAAAAAACAGGTCTCATCATATGAAGGCAATGTTTCAGTCTGCGGATCTTCTAATTGTCCTTGCCAAGGCCGTTTAGCACGATGAGGAGAAACTAAAACCCAATCACCCGTTAAACGGTTCTTACGTCGGTGGGGATGATCGTTAGGTTCAAATACAGGCATCTATCAACAACTCTTAAAAGTATTAATTATACTATAAATAAACATTCTAGACATATAATCTATCGATGTCACCTATTATTGGGATAGATTTGTGAGATAAGGATCGATTTAGCCCTTCCAACAACTCGCATAACATTTTCATCTCAGGCTAGCATTAGGAGTTGATAAAAATCATTTAAATCAAACTGTTAAGAATAAAATGAGATTGGAAGCATTATTATGTCCGATTACTTTCAGTCAATATAGCTACATTAAGCCTTATCGTGGCTAAGTCTCGCCACGAGAACTATCTTCCAACAAGCGAAAACGGCCCAAAAGGTCAAAAGCATCATGTGTGGATTGCTATAGCACGGCGGTGCTTTGCTAGAGGGCTGACCCGAACCCAATAAAATAGGTAAAGAATACACAGTTTAGTAATAGCGCTAGTCACCGCCAGTACCATAAGCGGCCAACTAAATTTGACCCCAACAGCAAAAGCGAGTGCTATGGTCGATATGTCCATCAGTAAAATAAACTGACTCATTTTGATATCAATTGCCCCGGTATCGCCCCGCTTAATAATAACCCTAATTTGATGGGCATACCCTTGTGCTATAAATACTGAAATAGTGAGAATTAATATGGTTGCTATAAACCTACTACTGTCAACTAACCTGTTACCTGCAAACAGGCCAAACACGCCCAATGCTAATGCGACAGATGCAATACCAAATGCATACTTGGTAGCTATCGTTTTTCTGTCTTTGAAGATTTCAAACAAAATCGCAAGGACAACCAAACTAGCGATCAACCTTGGCCAAACAATGAAATGATTAAAAGGTGTTATTGAGTAGCCATAAACAAAAAAGGAGAAATAAGCAAAAAAACTAACGGTAAACTGATTCAGTGATAATAAAGCTGTCGCTGCCGAGCGATTTAGTCCATTACGTCTATGCTTAATTGTCGACAATTGAGAAAACACACCATAAACGCTACTTAATATAAACCCCGTATTAACTGCCCCCCAGAAATCAACAGATGTCATAAAGCTTCTCCACAAACCATATTGTCGACAATGTTAACAAAATCAGTGAACTTATCAATTGATAAATTAATTAATCCCGAATAATTGTCGACAATATGAGAAAATCATCTACTCCCGAATAAATAGATGGACGTCCTCGATTCTGCTCAGCTTCCAACATCTTCATTACGATGACATTCGAAGCTCGCTATGAATGCCATCAACAAAAAAGGGCATAACGGGAAGGTTTTAGAAGTACTTGAAGAAAGCATTAGTTTTAGTAGTACAACTGAAAAGCTCAGTGGCTAGGATTTGTTGAACTTTACTATACAGATTTTGTTTTAAATAAAGGTTTTTTGATCGCGGTGTGCACTAGTAGGTTTATGAGTATAAGACAAAAGTGTCTAACAGAGCGCAACACCCCCTAATACTCTTAAAAGATAAATTGCACAAACTACGACTCAGCACCTAAGCGGCTTATTCTGATGGCCTAGGTGTTGAGTTAAGATTTGCCACTATACTAATTCAAAGCTTGTCGTTATCTCGACGTTCCCTGCTAACATTAACATCACCGAACAATACTTTTCACAAGATAGCTCAACGGCTCTCGCTAAGTGTTTCTCACTGATGTCGTTACCACTGACAAAATAGGTTGCATGAATAGCTTTAAATACTTTTGGCGCTTCCTCTGCTCTTACAGCACTCAGCTCACATCGACAATCTGTAATGTCTTGCCGTGCTTTTTTCATGATCATTACAACGTCAATGGACGAGCATGCACCCACTGACAAAAGCACACTCTCCATGGGCGTCATCATATTACCGTCACCATCAAGTTCCAGTGTTCTGCCGGTATCCGTTGTGCATTTAAACTGTAAATCGTCTTGCCAAACTACGGTTGCTTTCATCGTTTTGTTTTCTCTCTTAGATTCATTCTGTTTGAGCGTCTGGATCGTTTTGATTCAGCCATTCTTCTAGTTTAAGCATATCTTGTTGGTAAGCTTGCTGAAGCTCTTCTACCCAATTATCAACGTTTTGCCACCATGCTGGGTAATCACATTGTTGAATTTGGTTCGCAATTTTCCCAACACGAACAAGCCCTACAGAGCCTGCCGCACCTTTTATCTTATGTGCTTGTGAGCATACTTCATCTTTATCTTTTGCCGTTAGATTAGCAACCAAATCGTCTATGTATTCAGGCATGTTTTCTTGCAATACTTTACTGCTATTACGCAACATATCCGCACCTATAGTTTCTAAAAACATTTCTAGGAGCTCGACATCCAAAATCGCCACTAATTTATCCTCTTTTTGCTGATCTGGCGTCATACCAATATCTTCGATCGGAGCAACCGCTTTTTCCTTAACAAAGAGTTTGTTAAAGACTTCAATTACTCGGCTTTTCTTAACCGGCTTTGATATAACATCCTGCATACCATTGTTTAGATAATCTTCGCGTGTTTTTATAACATTGGCTGTCAGCGCGACAATTTTGGTATCTCCGACCAAATTCTCATCAGCTAAGGCTTTGGCAATATCAAACCCTGTCATGTCAGGTAGTTGAATATCTAACAGGATTAAATCATATTGATGATTTCTAACTTGTTGAATGGCATCCTCACCCGTCATCGCTACATCTACTTTTTGCTCTAACTTTTCAAGTAAGGCTTTGGCAACCATGACATTTAACTCAATGTCTTCAACCAATAATATGTTTAGTCCCCTGACTTGTAATTCCTCGACCTGCATGGGCTTATTACTTAAAGAAAGTGGCAAATCAACAGTAAAAGTGGTTCCCTTGCCAACGTCACTGCTGACACTTATTTGACCCTTCATACGGGTGACCATTTGCTCACATATCGCCAACCCAATACCTGTCCCCGTTGCTGAATAATGCTCAGGCGTTTGCACCTGGTAGTACATCGCAAAGATCTTATCAAGCTCGTCTTCCGGTATACCAACACCTGTGTCAGTAATCTTAAATTTCACGCAACATTTTCCATTTTCAGGGACAGTGGAAGCTACACTAAAACTAACACTACCCTGCTGTGTAAATTTCACTGCATTGAAAAGCAGATTCCACAGAACTTGGCGTAAACGTGTCCCATCAACTTCAACAAAGTCGGGTAAAGGCTGAATAACGTTGGTATAGAGTGTCAAACCTTTGTCTGCAGCAAGTAATTCAACGATGCTACTCAATTCTTTGGTGAAATCTGTCAGAGAGACTGTTTTAAGTGACAGTTCCAGTCGCTCACGATCTAACTTATCCAGATCGATAATGTCATTAAAGATATTACCCAAGGTGATTGCGCTGGCGTATATAGTGCTTACCCAATTAAACTGCTCATTGTTCAATTGGGTATCTCTTAGCATCCGACTAAGGCCAACAATACCGTTCAGTGGTGTTCTTAGCTCATGACTAATAGTGGCAATGAAAGCTGTTTTGTCTTTACTCACTTTCGCGAGTGCATCCTGTGAACGTTTGCGCTCAGAAATATCTCGACCAAACGCTAGTAACCCCAACCGATTTCCTTCATTGTCAAAAAATGGGACTTTACGCATTTCATAGCATTGCTTACCATTTTCACCAAACTTCAGCCATAGCTCTTCAGTGATACTCGCGTTTGTTTCAAGCACTTCATGGTCACTTGCCACAATTTGCGAAGCCAATTCAGCATCGTATACATCATGTGGGGTCAAGCCAATCAATTCGGCTTCTGTTTTCCCAGTAAGTACCTCAGCAATGCGATTACAGCCGGCAAATTTACCTTCTTCATTACGGTAATAAATCAAATCTGGAGAAGCATCAATAATAGACCTAAACAAGGCCGACATGCGTTGTGCTTTATGCTCATTCTCAGAACGGTGTTTAATTTCTAGTTCAAGATCAGCGAAGACATTCTCCCTTTCTTGCTGAGCTTCCTTTCGTTGCGCAATTTCATGATTCAGCAGCTCGATATTATTTTGTAATTCCCGATTAAGAACAGCATCTTCTTCGTGTAAACGTTCTAACTCACCAATAACTTTCTGTAGGTCAAGCCGAGAGCGCTCAAGTTGCTTAACCAGAACACTAAAGAAGAACAAAACCCAAGGCGCACTTAACAACGTCAAAATAACCGCAGTAATGAAGTCTATAAATTCTGGCTCCCCCCTTAAGTACCCTCGCAAAATATAGGAGCCGACAACAGTAAAGAGCAATGTCAAAATAACGAATACGATACTCGTTCTCAAGGCGCCCATGCGGTTGATAAACGCTGCTAGTTTAAGTGCCCAAGAATCCATATTATTAGCCGGAGCAGACATAATATCGCCTTTTTATTTACGTGCGTTTAACCTGTATGCTACTGCATCTCCGGTAAAAAACATCGATTTGAGAATATTCGAACGAGCACGAATCCTAGCAACTTTTCCGCATGAAAAGAACGCATCACGAATATGACTCGTTTAAAACGTATATTTCACCTAAATTACGGTGATTTTTTCGACAAAAACAACAAAAATGTTAATGAATTATTAATAGAGTAGTTAGATTATTCCTATTTTCACCGAATAGGAGGATGAACTGTTTTATATGATTGATTTATGATTTTGATGTCGGTAGTGTCTGTTCCCTGCTTGAAGCTTAGCTATGATGCCTCTTCGAATGAACGTCCTCGAACGAGACTTTAAGCGCTATGTTAATTCAACTAAAACATCCAGTAATAGGTACATTAATAATTGTTTGAGTACCCCACTTGGCAGCTGTTTAGTGACTAGACCGAAGAGGTTTAACAATGAGTTTATACAATCCGAATGACTCTCGGGACAATTGTGGCTTTGGACTAATTGCCCATACAACCGGCGAAACCAGCCATAAACTGGTAAAAACAGCCATAGATGCTCTCGACCGCATGCAACATCGAGGTGGCATTGCTGCTGATGGTAAAACCGGAGACGGTTGTGGTTTGCTCATGCAATTGCCTGACTCATTCTTTAGAGCAAAAGCCGAAGAATGTGGTTGGAAGCTGTCCAAAAAATATGGCGTTGGCATGGTGTTTCTTAATCAAGACCCTGTTAAAGCTCAAATGGCTCGTGATGTTTTGATGGAAGAATTGCGTTTTGAAACTCTAGAAGTATTGGGCTGGAGAACGGTTCCTACGGATGAGTCGGTACTGGGCGACCTAGCTAAAACGGGGCTCCCACAGATCGAACAAGTTTTCGTAAATGCCCCTGCTGGTTGGCGTAAAAAAGATCTGGAACGACGCCTGTTTATGGCACGAAGACGTACCGAAAAGCGTTTAGTTGATGACAGTGAATTCTATATTGCTTGCCTGTCTGCGTTAGTAACTATCTACAAAGGCTTAGTCATGCCTAAAGATTTGCCGCATTTCTACCTTGATTTAGCGGACGAATCATTACAATCAGCTATTTGTGTGTTCCACCAGCGTTTTTCAACCAATACACTGCCACAGTGGCGTTTAGCACAACCCTTCCGTTTCCTCGCGCACAATGGTGAAATTAACACTATCCGTGGTAACAGGGATTGGGCACAGGCCAGAGCTTACAAATATAAAACACCACTTATCCCCGACTTACGCGACGCTGCACCTTTTGTGAATATGTCAGGGTCTGATTCATCATCGCTGGATAACATGCTAGAAGTGTTCCTCGCAGGCGGTATGGATCTGTTCAGAGCCATGCGAGTGCTCGTGCCGCCCGCATATCAAAATAACCAAACCATGGATGATGATCTCAAGGCTTTTTATGAGTTCAATTCCATGCACATGGAACCTTGGGATGGCCCAGCTGGCATCGTCTTAACGAATGGTCGACATGTCGCTTGTAATCTTGACAGGAATGGTTTGAGACCAGCACGTTACGTCTTAACTAAAGACGGGTTCATCACGCTGGCATCCGAAATTGGTATTTGGGATTACGATCAAAAAGATGTTATCGAAAAAGGCCGTGTTGGCCCTGGTGAAATGCTTGCAGTGGATACGTATAACGGCAAAATCTGGACGTCTGATGAAATCGACGAGGATCTTAAAAATCGCCATACGTATAAATCTTGGTTAGATACACACATCAAACGTCTGAAACCCATTGAGTCATTCGAATCAACCTTAATTGGCCAACGTACATTTGACGACGATAATATCGCCATTTATCACAAATTGTTTAACTACAGCTATGAAGAAATTCAGCAGGTAATCAAAGTCCTCGCCAAAGACGGTCAAGAAGCTGTTGGTTCAATGGGTGACGATACGCCTATGGCAGTACTGTCCACAAAAACCCGCAGTATCTATGACTATTTCAGGCAACAATTCGCACAGGTCACTAACCCACCTATCGACCCACTTCGTGAAAATCATGTCATGTCATTAGCCACCTGTATTGGTCGTGAAATGGATGTCTTTAGCGAAACATCAGGTTACGCCGATCGCGTTTTGTTTGATTCTCCTATCTTGCTTTACACAGACCTTAAGCAACTCAGAGAATTCGACCCCGAGCACTATTACTCAGAAGTGATCGATATTAACTATCGCCCTGATGAGGGGCTGCAAAAAGCCATTGAACGCATATGTCATGAAGCCGAATATGTCGTCAAACAAAAACGTGCTGCCTTTTTAGTCTTGTCTGATCGCACTATTAAAGCAGATAAATTGCCTATTCCCGCACCTATGATTGTCGGAGCGGTACATACACGTTTGGTTGAAAAATCTCTGCGCTGCGACTGCAATATTGTTATAGAAACAGCATCTGCCAGAGATCCACACCACTTTGCTGTACTGCTTGGCCTTGGTGCAACAGCTATATACCCTTATATAGCTTACGAAACTATCGAACAAATGGTCGAGAAGAACGATATAGAAACCACCGCCATGCAAGGGGTTATTAATTATCGTAAAGGCATTAATAAAGGCCTGTTCAAAATCATGTCTAAGATGGGCATATCGACGGTAGCAAGCTATCGCTGTTCCAAGCTATTCGAAGCAGTCGGCGTGAGTCGCAAAGTGACAGACTTATGCTTCAAAAATGTTCCAAGCCGGATAGAAGGCGCCTGTTTCGAAGATTTTGAGCAAGATATACATAACCTCAACCGTGTGGCATGGCTAAAACGCAAAAAGCTTAGCCATGGTGGACTACTCAAATATGTGCATGGCGGCGAGTACCATGCATATAACCCTGATGTTGTGACTCTGCTACAAAAAGCAGTGATGAGTGGCGATTATAACGATTATCAAGCCTTTTCATCAGAAGTTAACAACCGTCCTGTCGCCAGTTTTCGAGATTTGTTGGCGTTAAAAAGCCATACCGAAGCGATTGATATTAATGATGTTGAACCTGCCGAGAAACTTTTTCCAAGATTCGATACAGCAGCCATGTCAATTGGTGCATTAAGCCCTGAAGCACATGAAGCACTGGCCATAGCGATGAATCGTTTGGGTGGTCAATCTAACTCAGGCGAAGGTGGCGAGCATATTAGCCGCTTTGGCACTGAGCGTAATTCTAAGATAAAGCAGGTCGCTTCAGGTCGATTTGGCGTAACACCGCATTATTTAGTAAATGCAAATGTTATCCAAATCAAAGTGGCTCAAGGCGCGAAACCCGGCGAAGGTGGGCAACTACCCGGGGACAAGGTCAACAAGTATATTGCTGATCTGCGTTTTTCTGTACCCGGTGTTACTCTAATTTCCCCACCACCACATCATGATATTTATTCAATCGAAGACTTAGCGCAACTGATCTTTGACCTTAAACAAGTCAACCCAGAAGCGCTAATTTCAGTGAAGTTAGTATCAGAGCCTGGTGTAGGTACTATCGCTACTGGCGTTGCCAAAGCCTACGCAGATCTCATCACGATATCTGGTTATGACGGTGGTACAGGTGCTAGCCCATTAACGTCAGTAAAGTATGCCGGCAGCCCATGGGAATTAGGTTTAGCAGAAACTCAGCAAGCACTGGTTGAAAATGGCTTGAGACATAAAGTCAGAGTGCAAACAGATGGTGGTTTGAAAACTGGCCTTGATGTGATCAAAGGAGCCATTCTCGGCGCAGAGAGCTTCGGCTTTGGCACTGGTCCTATGGTTGCACTCGGATGTAAGTACTTACGTATCTGTCACCTAAATAATTGTGCGACAGGTGTTGCAACACAAGATAAAAAGTTACGCGACAACTACTTTATCGGACTACCGGAGATGGTGATGAACTACTTCAAGTTTATCGCACAAGAAGTTCGAGAAATCATGGCACAGTTAGGTGTTCAAAAACTCGATGAGCTAGTTGGCAGAACGGAGTTTTTAGACATACTTGATGGTAACTCTGCAAAACAGAGTAAGTTGGACTTGTCCCCTATCCTTGCTAAGTCTTCAGAGGGCGATCACACACATCTGTTTTGTTCAGAAGTCACCAATGAGCCAGTCGATAAAGGTTTGTTGAATCAGCAAATGTTAAGCGATGCGCAGCAAGCTATTGAAACCTCAAAAAGCACACGGCTGAAATACGCTATCAAGAATACTGATCGCTCTGTTGGCGCACTACTCTCTGGTGCTATCGCTAAAAAATATGGCAATGAAGGTTTAAGTGATTCTCCTATTCATATAGAGCTAACCGGCACCGCAGGGCAAAGTTTTGGTGTATGGAACGCAGGCGGCGTTGAAATGACGTTAGTCGGCGATGCTAACGATTATGTTGGTAAAGGCATGACTGGCGGTAAGTTGGTCATACATCCGCCACTCGGTGTCAGCTTTGATGTGCATAAGAGTACAGTTATGGGTAACACCTGCCTTTATGGTGCCACAGGCGGCAAGTTATTTGCTGCTGGACGCGCGGGTGAGCGATTTGCAGTGCGTAATTCTGGCGCTATAGCCGTAGTCGAGGGAATCGGTGACAACGGTTGTGAATATATGACAGGTGGCATAATCGCTGTTCTGGGCAAAACAGGCGTTAACTTCGGCGCCGGTATGACGGGCGGCTTCGCTTATATCCTTGACGAAGATGGCGACATCGATAGTCGGGTTAACACAGATTTGGTGGAAGCCATGGAAATTAACGATAAGCCTATTTTATCGGAGCATCTTCGCGGCCTCATTAATCAGCATTATGA
>CAZVDU010000060.1:0-14836 GCA_964625615.1 uncultured Pseudoalteromonadaceae bacterium
TGTTAAATCATCGTCATCCTTATTAAGCACACGAGATGATTCGTTGGAATCGGGTTTTGTCGATCCGTGGACAGTAGATGTATTATTAAGTTAACCTAAATTCGAAAAGCAAAGGCTTAATATTGGGAAAAAGTCTGTTCTGTATTTTTATACTCACTCATATCGCAAGGATTCTACGATGAAAAAGCTTGTTGGCTTCATTCTCTTTGTTTGTATTTTTAATGCCTCAGCGCAAAACTTTGATAAAGACAAACTCGATCAATACTTTGAAACCCTCGAAGCGCATGAAAAGGTTATGCTTAGTGTTGCTGTGGTTAAAAATGGTGAGGCGGTTTATGAGAAATCAATCGGCTTTGCTGATGTAAATACAAAGCAAAAAGCCAATAAAGACACACAATATCGCATTGGTTCTATTACCAAAGTGTTTACCTCCGCCATGATATTTCAGTTGATTGAAGAGGGTAAACTCTCATTAAATACCACGCTCGATACTTTCTACCCAAAAGTGAAAAACGCACAAGAGATAACGATTTCGATGCTGCTAAATCATAGCAGTGGGATCTATAATTTTACTGACGCGCCTGCCTATAGCCAGTATATGACTCAGCCACAACCTAAAGCTAAGATGGTCAAATTAATCGAAGGCTTGGACAGTGACTTTAAGCCAGGCAGTAACGCAAGCTATTCAAACAGTGCCTATGTTTTATTGGGTTTTATCATAGAAGATATCACCAAAGACACCTATGCCAATCAACTGCAAAAGCGCATTGCTTCAAAACTGAGCCTAGATAGAACGGTTTATGGTGGGCCAATTAAGCTAACGGATAATCAAGCTAATTCATACACGCGTAACAACGGCGAGTGGTTGCTGGATACTATGACAGATATGAGCATACCTCATGGTGCAGGTGCCTTAATATCTACGCCGACTGACGTTGTTAAATTCCTTTATAACCTGCTTGCTGGAGAGCTTATATCTGCTGATTCGCTATCCAAAATGAAAGAGGTAAATGCGGGGTATGGGCGCGGTCTGTTCCAATACAATTTTTACGATAAAATAGTCTATGGGCATACTGGTGGGATTGATGGTTTTGTAGCGCGCTCTGTTTATTTAGAAGAGGAGGATTTGGCATTTGTTATCACCTCTAATGGCTTAAATTACGACATGAACGACATTAGTGTAGCCATTTGGAGTATATTTAATGGCCAACCCTATGACATTCCAGATTTTGACCAAAAGCCTATTGAACTGTCAAAAAGCGGGCTTCATCAATATGAAGGCGTGTATGCTTCTACAGCCATTCCGCTAAAAATTACGATAAAAGAGGTTGGTGGCCAACTAACCGGACAAGCGACTGGCCAGGAGTCTTTTAATCTCACCGCCTATTCGACCTTCGAATTTCGTTTTGACCCAGCTAGCATTGTTATGGTGTTTGGCGCTAACGGTGACAGTGTTGATTACTCTGCGTTTGTGTTGAAGCAAGGCGCCGGTAATTACCCTTTCACCAGAGAAGAATAAAAAGGTGTAGTTGAGCTTTTTTAACATGAGAGTCAGCATCTAACTTTGTGCTCAACGGGTTGACTCAACAGGCCCTAAATAAATAGGAATTCAAATGTTTACCGGATTATCTGCATTTCCTCTAACGCCTTTTAAGGATGAAAACATCGATTTAGCTGCGTATGAAGCTTTAATTAGCAATCTCACTGACGCAAACGTGGATTCGATTTGTACGATGGGATCAACTGGGCTTTATCCTTATTTAAGTGTGCATGAGAAGTCAGTCGTGGCTCAAAAAACAGTAGAGATAGCACAAGGCATACCTGTTATGGCTGGCGTAGGTGCTTTACGTACTGTTGATGTTTTGCGAAATGTAGAGACTGTTCAAAAAGCGGGAGTCAGCGCTGTGCTCTTGGCGCCTGTGTCCTATCACCCTTTGAGTGAAGATGAGGTTTTTTCTCTGTATGAACGCGTTACTGCGGAGCTGTCTGTGCCGCTTTGTGTATACGAAAATGCTAATGCGACTAAATTCACATTCAGCGACACTTTGTTTCAGGAGATTTCTTCTTTGCCCAATATCGGCGCTATTAAAATACTAGGGTTGCCCTTTGCCAATGAAAACGGCTGTGAGCGTCTGAAGCAACTTCGTCATCTCTTACCTGAGACAGTGTCTATTGGCGTGAGTGGTGACAAGTTTGGCGCTGCCGGTATGGCCGCAGGGTGTGATCTTTGGCTTTCAGTGCTTGGTGGATTATTTCCAAATACGGTTAAGCGTTTGATTCGAGTTGCTCAATCAGACAAAAGTGCGTCAGCACTGGAGCTATCTACACAATTAGATGGCATGTGGGAGTTGTTTATTCGCAACAAGGGTGGCGTGCGTGTTATGGCAACGGCAGCAGATATACTTGGCTACACGGAAGGAAATTGTCTGCCTCAACCATTGAAACCACTGCAAGGAGAAGAGCGGAACACATTGGCTACCTTGTTAGAGCGATTGCAACTGAATTAAAGAAAAGTCGATGCGTAATCCCATCAAAGCAGTATGGACAAGACTGTCACTCGATAATGCTTTAAGTGGATTAGCACGGTATGTGTTTGCGGCCACTATTGCTCGTATCGCCACTGGTGCATCAGCCGTGACCATTATTCTACTTGCTCGAACATTCTCTGTAGAAGGGAAAATGGCTGGAATAATGGCAGCATGTCTTACTGCCCCTCACGTTTTGGGGCCTGTATATGGACGCATATTGGATGAGGCCAGGGATCCACGCCATATTATTGCTGCGGCTACTTTTGTGTATCCAGGTTTTTTCAAACTAGCCATGTGGGGGCTTGAAAACAATCACATTTGGTTGGTCATAAGCTCGCTTCTGGTTTGTGGCGCCTGTAGTTCGTTTATGATGGGAGGGCTTAGTACTCAGCTCGTGAAGCTCGTGAGTAACGATTTGACGACCAGAAGGCGTGCTCAAAGTTGGGATACGCTGACTTACGGTATAGGTCTAACGATCGGGCCTTTGATGATTGCAGTGCTAACATCGGTAGTCTCTATCCAACAAAGCGCTAGCATACTCATGAGTTTACCAATAGTGGCCGGCTTGCTCATTTTGTGCCTTCCGCCTCTCTCCCTTCGGGAAGCAAAAAATCAGAAGCCAATGCCTAATTTTAAACAAGTCGCCAATATTTTGTATCAATCCGGCCGTCTAAAACGCACCATTTGTATGACGGCTGGTGCATCTTTCAGTATCGCAGCTTTACCTGTTTTAGCAGTTTATCTTGGTGAGTTATGGCAAAACAACCAAGAGAGAGGTGCTTATTTGGTGACGCTATATGGCGTTGGCACGCTATGTGGTGCCCTGTTGTTGATGCTCAAACCAATGAGAGAGGAAGCCTTAATCTTACTCAGGAACATTGGGATCGTTTTGCTGATTACGTTGATTCTGATTGCTTTAAGTCCGTCGTTTCAAATCGGCCTCTTCACTTATTGGTTGTGTGGTGTGGTCAATGCCATTTTCTTTGCAGCTACCCTAGCTGCTAGAACGGAATATGCACCGGAACAAGGTGCAGCACAGGTTTATTTGTGGGTCGCCGCGGCAAAGATAAGTGCCGGTTCGATTGGCGCTATAGTGGCAGGCTATCTTGTCGACGCGTCAGTACATCTGCCACTTATTGTGGCCTCAGTTATATTGAGCTTAATTATTTTCCTTTGTTTTGGGCGCCGATAATACTTCTTTGTTGAAATGCTATCCACAAACATCGCTGAAGAAAAAGTATAAAAGCTTATTTTGCAACAAGTTATCGCTAATTGGTTGTTTTTTGGTACATTGGCCTAAAAGCGAAAGTTGTTGAAGGAACTAAAAAATGAATGCGTCTGATCATGCTTCTCCAGCAAACAATTATGTTGTTTGTCGTTCACTAGAATCCAATCACTACACTCTTTATCAATTTGACCTAGAATCGAAAGAGTTACTCACTGAGGTTAAAACGGCTTGTGAACAAAGCTTTGATAATCAGTGGCGTATGGCTCAAGTTGGTCGCTATATGTTGCAATGGGGACCTGTTTATAAAAAGACCGTCAAAGAGAAGGATAATACGTCCAAAACAGTTGAAAGTTATCCGTTTAAAGTTGTTGATTTTGACGCCAACGATCCTGATCCTCTCAATAGCCCATCAGTTCAAAGTGGCTTCTGGCCTAAGAATAAATTTTGGGATTACAGAAAGTACTACAGCACGGATCCGAACGAGGGGGAACAGGTTGATCTTGTCTCTACGGGGAGCTTTGTGCTTAACACTATTTTTACCGAGGGACGAGGCACATTCAGGCTTTTCAATTTTGATGCTTTTCCGGGTAAGCCGGGTCATCAAGATCCACTCACGAGCTATTTCGGCTTAGGGCAGGGAAGCTTTCCTCTGATTAAAGAAGGCCATACTTTGATACCCGTCGGTAACTACATGATTGACAGGCAGCCAGACGGAGGTGGTTTTAAGCTATGGAGTTTCGATCCACAGCTTCAAGTTCCTTTATCGTTGCCAGCTATTAAGCAAGGTAAGTGGAACGATATAGATAGTAGCCATCAATTGACAGCTGTTGGTGATTTGATTCTGGACTGGACGCCCTGCGATGGTCATTATCGTTTATGGGCATTCAATCCTGAATCGGATGATTTGCTGGTCGGCCCATTAAGAGAAGGCAAGCTTCCTGAGCAATTCAATAGTCAGGCGTTGTTAACCTCTTTTCAATCACAAATTGCTATTGAGCCGACGCGTGCAGAAAAACCAGGAACCATGGACTTTATGCGCAGTAAGATAAAGCATGTTGTTTATTACATGGTTGAAAGCCGATCTTTTGATAATGTTTTGGGCTGGCTCTACGAAAACGGTGATCAAGATTGTCATTATATTGGTGACGATCAACCATTTGAAGGCACTGGCACGCAATACTTCAATGATTTTCAGGGACAAAAAGTCCATGTCAGTAAGTTCAAAGAAGGAAAGCTGAGTGAAGAATGGGATCTTATGGCACTGACGCAAGACCCTTTCCACAATACGGTAGATGGTTTGCAGCAAATGTTTTCTGATATCGGAGGCTATTGGGCGGGAGAACAACCCAATATGGATGGCTTTGTGCTCAATAATGCGAATCCGCAAGTAATGGAGACGTTCACGCCCACTCAATTACCCGTATTAAATGGACTGGCGAAAGAGTTCGCTGTATCTGATCAATGGTTTTGCTCAATGCCTGGCGGAACAGACGTCAACCGAGGCTTTTCAGTGACAGGCTCGGCTTACGACAAACTTGGCACTTGGGAAGGAGGTGATGCGTATAAGTACTTTCCTGACTCACCACATCGTCAGTCCCTTTGGAAAGTACTTTGGAATTATGGCATCGATGACTGGAAGATTTACTACTCTATGGAGTGGAAAAACGAAGTGTTTACTGACCAGCTGTATTTAAAAGGACAGATCCCTTCTGTTGACGCTAATCCCAATCAGTATATTGTCAATTGTAACCCGAACAACCAGAGCAATCCGTTTGAGCAATTCGAAGCAGATGTTCAAAAGGGCGCACTCCCAGCGTTTAGCTATATAGAGCCTTTATGGTATAAGCCAAAAGGCACAACATCTTACCACCCTGGTTGTGATTTAGTGCCCGCAGAACAAGCCTTGAATACGCTTTACGACATTATTAAGAAAGGCCCTGATTGGGAAAGCACACTGTTGGTGATTACCTTCGATAAGAACAACGGCACCTATGATCACGTTAGTCCACCTTATGCGAAGAAAGCTTGGCCGAATGATATAAACAATGGCTTTGCTTATGATCTTATGGGGCCAAGAGTGCCTGCTATTTTGGTGTCTCCTTGGATACAGAAACACACTGTTTTTCGGTCTACTGAGGAAACACCTTTTGATTCAACATCGTTCGCTGCGACCTTGCTTAATTGGTTTGGCATTCCAAAAGCGCAATGGGGGCTCGGTGACCGAATGGACACAGCACCTACATTTGAGTCGGTGTTTCTGCAATCAGAAGGGCGTACTGATCTTCCTGAGTTTAAGCCGCCCTATGACAAAATGTACCCCAAAACTGAATAAATACTTTAATGTTCAAATAGCAGTCTGATATGCTGCAAATTACAGCAGAGAGAACAGTGTGGCATGGTAAATGCTTTTACCCTGATCAGCCTCTCTATTATAATAAGAATCGAAAGGTAACCAGTTGTAATTATCATGTTTTACTATTTCGGCTTTGGCTCAAACATGAACTTGGTGTCTCTCAAAGCGAAGGGCGTTGAGCCTTTATCGTCAAGACGTGCTGAACTAAGAGGTTGGCGATTACGCTTCAATGTTCAGCACTTTTTCCGTCATGAAGGTGGCGTAGGCAATATCGAGTATACGGGCAATACCGATGATAAGGTATTGGGTATCCTCCATGAATGCCCGCAGGATGCACTTCCTCATTTAGATGCCGCTGAAGCCTATGGTTATGGTTATGACCGCATAGAGGTGTCGGTAACGCCGCTTGATGATCAAGCGCTTGAGCCATTTATAGCCACAACTTATGTTGGTATGCCATCGTTTATTAATAATCAGTGCTTACCTAGCCAAAGATACCTGAATATCGTGCTAAAGGGTGCTAAGGAAGCTGAGTTAGATGATGCTTATGTGAAGGCATTAGCAACACACCCGATTTACGAGCCGGAAGCTTATCCATTTTTTACACCACCTGACGGTAATTATCCCACACTCAATGCCACTGAATTAGCAACAAAGCCTTTGTATACGGCCTTGTTTGGCTTCGTGTTCGACATGTCTGAAGCCAGGGTGACACATGAGTTTTTGAAAGGTTTTTTTGGTGGTGAAGACATGACGCTCTTTCACTTAAAACGCATGGATACAAGCACTCAAGACGAGTCTTTAGACGCGATCAGGCAAGGAAAGCTCAGTGATGCCCAGAAGCACTATCTCAATGCATATCTTAATGAATATGATCGAGAGTACAGCTATGTAGGGCGCTACGACTACGAATTCAACTAAGGTACTAACATGGAACAATTTCCAGCCGCACTGGCTCATGGCTCTTTCGAAGAAGTTTTTCCCAATGTCTTTTTTATTACCGGTGCCATGGAAACCGTACTGATGGAAAAGGATTGGCAGTTCAGCCGCAATATGACTGTTGTTCGTGAGGGAACAAATCTTATTATTTTCAATAGTGTGAGGCTTGATGAAGAAGGGTTAGCGCATCTAGAGTCATTGGGGACTGTAACCGATGTTATTCGAGTTGGCGCACTGCATGGTCGGGATGATGCGTTTTACGTTGACCGTTACGATGCAACTTACTGGACATTACCGGGCCTGGAATCTGAACTCGCTGTTAGTAAGATTCAGACGTTGAGTCCTGACACACAATTGCCTATCCCTGATGCTTCCATCTTTTTATTCGAAAAAACACAAGTACCAGAGAGCATTATTCGGTTAGAGCGAGAAGGCGGTATTTTGATTGGGTGTGATGCCATTCAAAACTGGGAAGCGCCTGATCAATACTTCTCAGAAGAATCTATCGGCATGATGCAGGAAATGGACTTTTTTAAGCCAGCCAATATAGGGCCTGTATGGATGCAGGCAGCAGACCCTCAAGCTGAAGACTTTATTCGCTTGTTGGAGGTTGAATTTAAGCATGCTTTGTGTGGCCATGGAAAACCGCTTTGTCAAACCGCTAAAGAAGATTACCGCAGAGGGTTCTCTTGTCTATTCGAGATATAATCAACTTGGAGTTTGCCGTGAAGCCGACAGGCGACAGCCTATCCATTCCAGGATATAAATTGGGCCGCATACAGTCACAGCATGGCGATCGTATATCGTATTTCGCATTTCGTGAGTATGATGCTGCGGATGTCGTCATTGAAACCATAAATGCTGAATACCCAAGCCGTAGGCAGATAGCTGAAATTCGTCGAGAGGGTATGCTGTGCCAAGCGTTATCTGACGTCGCAGGCGTTCTAAATGTTCACGCGATACTGCCTCATGGTAGCGGTAATATCGCGCTCGTTTTTGACTTATATGAAGCATCGTTACGCTCTCAACTTATGCAGGCAAAAGGTTCTGCGATACCCACAGAGGACGTGTTATCTATAGCGCTTCAATTGTCTGAAATTTTAGGGCGAATTCATCAAAGAGGCATCGTTCATAAAGCGGTGACGGCCGACAATGTGTTGATTAATCCTTTGACGGGTGCAGTGGCATTGTCCGGTTTTGGTATTGCATCGGAGCTTGAACAAGAGCCGCAAGCGACGCATATGTCACGACAGCCTCAGGGAGATTTGCCTTATATGTCACCTGAGCAAACCGGGCGCATGAATCGGGACCTGGATTATCGATCAGATTACTATTCTCTCGGTGTTTTGTTGTTTGAACTCCTTACAGGCGAAAGGCCCTTCAAGGCAAACAGTATATTGGAGTGGGTGCACTGTCATATCAGCCAGCAGCCTCAGGAACCATGCAAGTTGCTGCCGTCTATATCCGAAACACTTTCTAATATCGTGATGAAGTTGCTGGCCAAAAACCCAGAGGAGAGATATCAAAGCTCGGAGGGTATTGCGCATGACTTGGAACGGTATCAGTCAATACTCAACAAAGAGTGTGCAGAGAATCTTTCGGTATTGGGTGAAAAAGACTTAGCGCATACGTTTCTTGTACCACAAGGCTTGTATGGCCGTGAGCGAGAGTTACAACAGTTATTGTCACTTTATGAAGACGCAGTGTCGGGACAGACACGTTTCTGTCTTGTTCATGGCTATTCAGGCGTTGGTAAAACAGCATTAGTGAATGAACTGGATAAATACCAAACCAAAGAAAGAGGTTTTGTCGTTCAGGGTAAGTTTGATCAATATCATCAGGGCGACACATACTCAACCTTAGCCACTGCTTTTAGAGGGCTTGTGCAACAAGTATTGCTAGAACCTGAAGAAAAGCTAAGCCATTGGCGTGATGAGCTGCAATCAGCACTAACCACAAATGGAGCGTTGGTGGTCGATCTCGTCCCGGAGCTGGCGATTATTATTGGTGAGCAATCAGAGGTTGTTGAACTTCCTCCAGCAGAGGCCAGAAACAGGCTGCATATTGTTCTTTCAGCGTTTATTCGTGTTTTTGCGGATAAAGGACATCCGGTTGTTTTATTTTTGGATGATTTGCAATGGTGTGATGTACCAACCCTCCACTTGTTGCAACACATTGTCACGCATAAAGAGCAGTGCCATTTACTGCTTATTGGTGCCTACCGCAGTAACGAAGTGACAACGGGTCACCCCCTTCAACTTATGTTGGACAATATTGCTGACCAATCCAATACAGTGCAACTCCCGGTTAAACCGCTGGACAGAGATTCAGTTGCAATGTTGGTTGCTGATGGATTGTGTCGTCGTGTTGAGGAAACTGGCCAACTCAGTGACCTGCTTTTTCAAAAAGCGCAGGGCAATCCATTTTTTACTAATGAGCTACTAAGGCATTTACATAAGATCGGTGCTATTACGGCCGATTTGGCAGGTGAAAGCTGGAACTGCGATCTTGATAGAATCGATTGGCGTAGCGTCAGTAATGATGCAGTGGCGTTTATGATCACCAGCTTAAGAAAGCTGGATAAAGAAACGCAAAACCTACTACAGATAGCAGCTTGCATTGGTGGCCGCTTTGACATAACCACCTTATCTCAGATTTATGAGCACCCTATAGTTGATACAGCCAAGGCGTTACTACCTGCATTAAAGCAATACACAATAAGGCCTTTGCACAATGACTACCGGTTGGTGGGTGAGAGTGGTGAGACACTGGATTTCGACGCTGCCTATAGCTTTCAACATGACCGAGTTCAACAGGCTGCTTATAGCTTAATCGATGAAGAAAAACGTCAAAGAGTGCATTTGTCTATTGGGCGCATTATGTTGCAGCAACATGGTGAGCAGATCCCCGGCGATTATCTGATAGATGTCGTTGAACATTTAAACGCTGGTAGAAGCCTGATTGACACTAAAGCAGAACAGTCTTTGCTGGCCAGACAAAATTTAAGAGCAGCACAGCGTGCTCGAAGGACATCAGCGTATGAAGCTGCATTGACCTATGCGACGATTGCCAAAGAACTGAGCCGTTTAGATGAGCGGCAAGAAGATCCAGAGTTCATGCAACAATTGGCAACTGAAATGCAGCTTTGTACCTATTTGACAGGTCGCACTGAAGAAGCCGATAGCTGGATGGATATCATGCTACAACAGGCTGGTAGCAGTCTTGAAAAGAGTGAGATTTTAGCGACTCGAACCCGCCAGTACGCCACGCTAGGGCGCATGAAAGAATCCATGCAATCGGCTATTGAAGGTCTTGCTCTGCTTGGTATTGAATTCCCAACACAACCTAACGAAACTGATATTGCCAATGAAAGAGCGTTAGTGATTAAAAACTTGGGTGATCGGCGTATTGAAGATTTAGTCAATGAGCCGCCTGAGCAAGATGCGGAAACGCTAGTCGCTATGCGTTTGTTTATGGAGGTGTTTGCAGCGGCGTTCCTATCTGGTAGTGGTAAAATATTCCCTTACTTGGTACTTAAGTCGGTTAATTTATCCTTACGAAGTGGGCTTTGTCCAGAGTCAGCATTTGCTTACGCTGCTTATGGGATGATCTTATGTGGTGAGTTAGACGAACCAGCATTAGGTTATCAATACGGCAAAGTGGGGTTAGCTGTTAACGAAAAGCTTGGTGACCTCAAACTTCGTGCTCGTGTTATCTATGTATACGCCATGTTCGTGCATCACTGGAGTGAGCATTGGTCATCGCTAACACCTTGGTTCAAGAAAGGTATTGAAGCAGGCTATCAGACAGGGGATTTACTTTATTTGGCCTACAGTGCACAGGATTGTGTGATATGGGATCCCCAACTTGATTTAGAATCTGCCCATAAGATGCATGCAGAAAACCTGGATATTGTGCGTGAATGCGCTTACCAGGACTCATTGGATTCGGGCACGTTGTTCTTGCAATTACAACGCTGCTTACTGGGATTGACCGAAAGCCCAACGAGTTTGAATGATGCTGACTTTGACGAGCAACGTTGCTTACAAGGTATGCAACAGCGTCAGTTTAAAACGGGCATTGCTAATTATCATATATACAGTGCTGAAGCCTGTTTTATGCACGGTGCATACGACAAAGCGTTGGTTCACTTGCAAGAGCAAGATAAGCTGATCCAGTCAGCAATGTCATTGCCACAATTGGTTCGTTACTACTTGGTAGTTAATCTTACGTTAGCAGAACACTACCCGAATATGGCATCGCAGCAGCAATCTGAAATTCTGTCACGATTGCAGAAGGATTTATCCAGAATAAGCCATTGGGCGAAAAATTGTGAAGCGAACTTTAGGCATCTTCACTACATGATGTCAGCTGAGATTGAGCAATTATCAGGTCATTGGCAAAATGCGCTCGATCAGTTTGATTTAGCCATCGAAGCTGCGCAAAAACATGGTTTTTTACGTGATGAAGCCATTGCGTGTGAGAGGGCTGCTCGACTGTTACTCTCCAAGGGTAAAAGGCGCAGTGCAGAAGGTTACTTACGTGGTGCGCATTGTATTTATGAGCGTTGGGGAGCAAATCGCAAGGTAGGCTTGTTGGAACAAGAATTCCCTGTGCTTCGTGAAATGTTGCCTTCTCGTCGAAATAGCAGGCAATGGGATGAACATTCCGACATTGATTTGGCATCGGTATTAAAGGTCTCGCGGGAAATTTCCGGCGAGATAAGACTTGATCAGCTGTTGAGCAAAACCATGGGTATTTTGCTTGAAAATGCGGGTGCTCAATGGGGATGTTTAGCGACATGTCATGGTACCCACTTAGTGGTGGAAAGCGTTGTTCAGCCTGTCCCTCCGTTAAGTATTGACCAAGTGCCACAACATAGCCTTGTCAATATGAGCGATGGCACTCAAATACCGCTTCCCGTTAGTCTGATCACCAGAGTGTTACATCAAGATAAGGCCATAGCGCTTCATCAGGCGTCGACTGAAGGGGATTATATTCGGGAACCCTATATTCATAGGTTCCAGCCGAGGTCAGTGTTATGCGTTCCAATCAAGCGAGAACGATTTAAAGGCGTGATTTACCTGGAAAATAATCTCTCTAGCAGCGTTTTTTCAGAAGAGCGTGTCGAAACAATACGCCTGCTTGCTGCCCAGGCATCAGTTGCTATAGAGAATGCACGTCTATATGAGCAAGTGCAGGAGTACTCTCGAACACTCGAACAAAAAGTAACAGAGCGGACGAATCAGCTAGAAGTATTAAATGATGAACTTCAACGGTTAGCTAATCATGATAGCTTGACGGGCGTGGCTAATCGCCGCAGAGGTGACATATATCTGGAGCAGGTTTGGAGTCGGTTATTGAGAGAACAAAAACCACTCTCTGTCATCATGTTGGATGTTGATCATTTTAAAAACTTTAATGATAACTATGGCCATCAAGCCGGTGATGATTGTTTGATTCGAATAGCTAAAGCGATACAAGCGCAGCTGAGTCGTCCAGCCGACTTGATGTCTCGGTATGGGGGCGAGGAGTTTATTCTTATCTTACCAAACACAGACTTACAGGGCGCGAAAATCGTTGGGGAAAAAGCTCGTGAGGCGGTCGAAGCTTTAGGTATCGGACATGCCTATTCTTCTGTGGGAAACAAGGTTACCATTAGTGCAGGTGTAGCGACGTGTATACCTACGAAAGATAAAGGTGTTGATAGCCTAGTGAAACAAGCTGATAACACTTTGTATCAAGCTAAGCAAGGTAGTCGAAACCTGGTATTAACATCGGTAAGGCACTAATAAAAATCACGATTGGTATAAGGAATCTAAAATGAAATCATACTGGAAACCCGCTTCAACGTCTGGGACAACACAAAAAGCATATTGGGGAGTGACGGAAAATTGGACGCCGCAAGGGGTTCCTACATCTCAGGCTTTCTTTGGTGAAGCTGACTATACCGTCGTAGGTTTTTTGGATACTGACTGTGTAACCACTATTGATTCAATTGAATTTGATGATAATGCGCTAGGGTATACCTTTTGTTTTGACAGTCAAAATAAACCTGGGCTGACAATTCAGGGTGATGGTGTTCTCAATAGTTCTGGGGTTCAACAAAGCTTTGTTATCTCTGCGCGTAGCAGTGGTTACAGTGATCCTCAACTCGTTTTTAAAAATAAAGCAACCGCTGGTGGTGATGATCTTTACTACTGTGTTGGTCCAGAAAATGATCAGGACTATGGTGGCGGTGTACTAAATTTCCAGAATCAATCAAACGCCGGTTCTGCTCGTTTCAAGGTATGGACTGGTGCAGGTGTGCCGCCGAAAAAAGGCAGTACAGTCGGTGGTGAAGTTGCCTTTAGTAATGATTCGTCTGCCGAAAGTGCACGTTTTGTTATCTATGGGACTTTAGGTACCGATGGCGATACTTTCGGTAATGTCGTTTTTCATGATACGTCGACTGCTGCCAATGCTTTTTTTGAGAATATTGGTGGTACTGTTAGTCAAGGCGATGGTGGTAATACGCAGTTTTACGGCACTTCAACGGCCGCTAACGGCATTTTTTATAATTACGGCGGTACCCATTCAAAAGCGAATGGTGGTGATGTCGCTTTTGATACGCAAGCGGATGGTGCTCAAGGGACTTTTCATAACTACGCAGCCCCTGCTAAAGGCGCTTATGGCGGTGTTACTAGCTTCAACAACAATTGGCCGTATGTCGATGATCCTATAGCTGCTAGCGCAGGAAACGGTTATTACATTAATTACGGCGCGCGACAAGGCCAACTTGGCGGCGGCGGTCACCTGTCGTTCAGTGCTAAGTATGGTTCTCCCACTGCTGCTAATGCTAGCGTTGAAAACTACGGCAGTACTATCGATGCGAAATCAAGTGCCGGTCATACTATTTTCTCCGTTGATCTATCGGCTAAATCAACGGCTAAGTATTTTCCTACTGCGGGCAATGCGACTATTTATAACCACTCCGGAGAAGGTAAAGGGAATGCCGCAGGTTATACGGCCTTCTCGGTTTATAATGAATCAGCAACAGAAACAGCAGCAGCTGGTTATGTGCCGACAGCGGCGAAAGCCACTATTGTAAATTATGGTGGTAATAGTGATGGTACGATCGGCGGTTATACGGTGTTTTCTAATAACACGACGGCTGGTGAAGCAACGCTCATTGCTCATGGGGGCACGGAAGGTGGTTATGGTGGAAAAATAGCCTTCTATGATGATGCTTGTGGTAGCAATGCCAATATTGTACTTGACGGTAATGGTGAGCTGGAACTGGGTTATCACACCGGTGATGTTGGGTGTGGCACGTTAACACTGACTGGCGGCTTTATCTCAGTGCAGATAGGCACAGAAGCTACAGGTTTGATTGTTGCTGGCGAATTGACAATGCATTCGAGCAGCACGACATTCTCTTTCTGGTCCGAAGGTGAGCAAAACCCTGTTGCAGGTAAAGCTTATAAGCTGCTTACTGCGTCAAACTTATCTCAATTTGATGCGAGCAACTTTAAAGGAAATGCTGTTAACGACCTAGAGCCTCAATTTAATATTGTGGGTAATGAGCTACAGGTTAGCTTCTCAGCGCAGTAGCTTTATGAGCTGGAAGTCATGTCGGGAAAAGCTGAGCCGTTCAGTTTTTCCCATTATTTATTATCAATACTGCCAGATACGCTGTGTCTGGCTTTTCTCTTTCTCAATGTCCATCCCTAGGAGCTTGTCCCATAAAAGCAGCCCCGATTTGGATTCGATGTAACTTGTTGTCACAAGGTAGTCTTCAAGTGGCTG
>CAZVDU010000060.1:14936-17443 GCA_964625615.1 uncultured Pseudoalteromonadaceae bacterium
CTAGCAACCAAATGGCCTCGGTCATAACCACTACCTCGATACTCGGACAGGTCCGCTCGAAAACGAGAAGGGACTCTAAAATCGGGGCGGAAGTTATTAAGTCTTTCAACATCATTCATGAGCTGGTTTGCGTTGTGAATGATTTCCAGAGACCACTTCGCTTGCCGGAAGTAATAGGAGTAACCAACAGTGTAAAAGCGGTTTTCTAAAATTTGATCTGCTGAGGGGCAGCCATAGCGTGTTTCACGGTTCATAAGTTTTGCTTACACAATTGCACGTTCAGTACAGGTTACTTTAATCATTAGTAATGCATAGTTTTTTTTGCTTAATAGGCACTGTACTTGCGCATTAAATTCGCGTTTACTTAGAGCGTATATAAAATTACTGGGTAGTTGATGGAAGAAGATCCGATAACAACGGAACAAATAGAGGTACTTTCAAATATATTAGGAGAGGATATTGAAGGTGATCTTCTTGATGGATTCTTAATTGTATGTTCCCGGTTAGTGGATAATTTCGGACACCATAGAACCCATGAGTTGGAAAAGGTTTTTCAAACACATAAGAAAGAGGGACGAAATTGCCTTAAACAAAGCCTAATTGGCTTATGCCATGCATTAGTTTCATACGATAACTATGCGGCGTCTTACCCTGTTTCCATCATCCCCCCTAAGCCTGCGTTTCCCATGCTGAGAATAGTGGGTATTGAGAGGTTAGCTAAGTTTGTCTACCGAGTGCTCGATTCAAACTCACAAATCAGAGGCTCCAACGAGTCGATTGAAAGCTACATTATGCGCACTGGTAAACTCCCTTATGCTGAGCCCCCTAACGCACCAGTGCTTAGGCAAAAACCTACATTTGTCCATTGGTGTTCATATCTTCAATTCAACTCTCCTGAAGAGACGCAAGATAATTTGCAAATATTACCTGAATGGAGCAATTGTGAGTTAAGGGCAACGCTATCAACGAAAGAAATAGCCGAGCATACGTACATGGCCTATAACGGTGATCACCATGATCCTGATGACAAATCCCTCAGCTTCTATGGATACTTCTTTGAACCCATTACTCAAGATCACCCACCTTTAGACGGTGGGGATGTGCAAATCAAGGTTTTCGGTGCGCCGACAGTTTCGCTTCTCGAAAAGTGGCATCGTGAAACTAGCCAGTGGCAAGTGATTTGGCCTTTAGTTGATAGAGAACTATTGAATGCGACTTAAGCACTAAAAGGTTACGCAGGCTGATATTAAACTCGTCTAGTTTGGTTGCCATGTGCCCGGTAGTAGGTTAGTTTTTGAAGTTATCAACATTCAACCCTATAAGTTCAACAGGCCCTAATGTCATCCAATAACTTTACGAGTCGGCTGCCGAATGTCGCTACCAGTATATTCACTGAAATGTCGTTATTAGCGAACCAATCTGATGCTATTAATTTGTCTCAGGGGTTCCCTGAATTCGATACGCCTGAGTTTTTAAAAAGTGCAGTTATTGAAGCTATTGAGCAAGGGAAAAATCAATATGCACCTTCAAGCGGTATGCCGCAACTGCTTCAGCATATTGGTCAACTCGTTAATCGTCGGTATCAATGTCAATTAGAACCCGATAAAAACATCACGATAACTTCTGGTGCTACCGAAGCTATATTTGTCGCCATTCAAACGCTTGTTCATCCAGGGGATGAGGTGATTATTTTCGATCCTGCTTATGACTCTTATGCGCCGGTTATTCAACTGTCAGGGGGACGTAGTGTGCATATTCCAATGGCAGCACCTGATTACAAGATAGATTGGCAGCGTGTTCAAGACAGTGTTAATGAACATACTCGTGCCATCATTATCAATTCGCCGCACAATCCAACGGGGACCTTGCTTGAACGAGAAGACATGCTTAGTTTACAGAGAGTAGTCTGTGACAATGATTTGTTTTTGATCAGTGATGAAGTGTATGAGTTCATCACCTTCGATGACAGAGAACATCAAAGTGTATTGAAATACCCTGCGTTATTTGAGCGTGCTTTTGTCGTGTCTAGCTTTGGGAAAACGTTTCATTGTACAGGGTGGAAAATGGGGTATTGCTCGGCCCCTGAGCAACTTGCCAATGAGTTTCGTAAGATCCACCAATATGTAACCTATAGTGTGCATACACCTTCCCAAGTTGGCATAACTAAGATGCTGACGGAACATCCTGAACATATCGATGAATTGGGTGTTTTTTACCAACAAAAACGTGATTATTTAATCGCGAAATTAGCCAGCTCACGATTTAAGATCCTTCCTTCGCGAGGCACTTACTTTCTTTTGGTTGATTACAGTGACATATCAAATCTAGATGATAGAGCCTTCTGCCATTGGCTGACGAAAGAAGTGGGTGTTGCAACGATCCCTTTAAGCCCTTTTTATGAAAAAAAGAACACAGATAAAGTTATTCGCCTTTGTTTTGCAAAGAATGAAGCAACATTAGATAAAGCAGCGGAGAAGTTATGTCAGTTGTAGCCCAATCAAACAGTG
>CAZVDU010000060.1:17543-22946 GCA_964625615.1 uncultured Pseudoalteromonadaceae bacterium
AACATTAGATAAAGCAGCGGAGAAGTTATGTCAGTTGTAGCCCAATCAAACAGTGAAGGCAAAAAGTTAACGATTGCTGCCGTGCAATTTGATATTACATGGCTGGATAAAGAGCGCAACCTGGAAAGATTGTCGCAACAGCTTAATGAATTGAGTGGCGTTGACTTAGTTTTATTGCCAGAAACTTTTGCTACAGGTTTCGCGATTGATATCGAAGGTTGTGAAGAGCCTGAAGGACAAGGTGCTGTGCTTGACTGGTTGAAACATCAGTCGAGTAAACTCAAAGCCGTTGTTGCAGGTTCGGTGTTAGTCAAGCAGGGCAATAAAAAAGCCAATAGGTTTTACTGGGCATGGCCCGATGGTCAGGTTAAGTTTTATGATAAACGCCATTTGTTCCGCTTAGGTAATGAACAAAATTACGTTGTTCAAGGCGAAAAACGGGAAGTGTTTGTGGTCAATGGCGTTAGAATTCTACCCGCAGTATGTTACGACTTACGCTTCCCTGTTTGGTCTCGTAATGTTCAAGATTACGATGTTATGGTTAATGTCGCTAACTGGCCTGCTGTGAGGCGCAATGTATGGGACACCTTGCTGCAAGCACGTGCAATGGAGAATCAAACGTTTGTTGTAGGCGTTAATCGTGTCGGAGACGACGGCAAAGGTGTCGGACATTCAGGTGGCACAGCTATTTATGATTTTCTGGGCGAGCCGATCACACAAGCAAATGACGATAGCGAACACGTTATTCAGGCAACATTGGACTTAGAAAAACTCGCTGCCTTTAAGAAGAAGTTTCCAGCTTATTTGGATGCTGATGAGTTTAAGGTTTCTTATTAGATATACTAGGTTATCTAACAAACTCACTTATTTGTTGATACATGGTATTGGCATTCAGGTAATCTAACCCAACGCCTTGCATCGTTTCACCTTTCGATATCACTAAGCTTGGAAAACCTGACACGCCGGTTTTTCTTGCGAGCTGGTGATACATAAGAATATCTTGCTCAAACGCTTGTAGCACTGATTTGCTTTTCAATGAAGCCTCAAACGCGCCTGGTTCTATACCAATGTTCTTCGCGCACTCAATTAGGGTATATTCATTAGATGGGTTTTTGGCATGTAAGTAGTAGGCTTTTTGAATCTCAAAAATCATTGCTGCTTCGTATTCAAGACTTACTTGCTTTGCAGCAATCACCGCTCTGCATGCAGGATAAGTAGAGCGTCTAGGTTTACAGGTTGACCAAAAGTCGTGATTAAATTGGGTGCCGGGAATCGTTTTCTCAATTCTCGACCAGGTACTTTGCAGCATATTTTGTAGATCAGCAGGCATGGGTTGATCAGAGTCTGGCGCCAAGCCACCAACAACATAGGTGACCGTTATGCCGTCATTTTCTAACGTTTGGCGAAGTGTTGACCAGGTTTTATTAAAGCCCCAGCACCAACTGCACATAGGATCATGAATGTAAAAAAGGGTCGGTTGATTCATAAGTTTCACTGTTTTTGACTAAAGCGTGTATGCCTTTACTGCAAAGGCATACAACGAATATCGACATGCTCTATATTGGCGCAGGCCTATGTGTAAAGCAAGATAACTGAAATAAGCCTATTATGATTTGCATTTTTAATCGTTGTTGTTATGTTATAACGTATTGTCTTTGGTCATGGATAAGCCCTTTTAATGCAAACTCAATTACTACCTACTGAAAAATCTTTCCAATACGGTGATTCACCGACGGTATTTGGCGATATCTTTGAGGTGTCTACTAGCTTGGTGTGTTGGCAAAGACCAGAAAATCGTATTGTTAAAGCATATTTTGAAGCGGTATCGTCGTCTCTTAAGATTGGCGTGCGCAATGTTTTTAGCCTACCTTCACTACATACTGAGTTAGCTTCTTCCTTACCTGATGGCATTGGTAAAGAGCATGCCATTAAGGATATTTACTTGCTGGCTGATATGTTGACCTGCTTATTCGACTGCAAAGAGGTAGGGTTGAGGTTGACGGCGATAAACACGGCCATGTGCCCTAGACTTCACGTCGACAATATCCCCGTCAGGTTAATAACGACCTACGTGGGACCTGGGACTGAATGGTTGCCTAATGAACATGTTGAACAAAGCAACTCAAACCCTAACGTTACCAAAGTGAAGAGTAATCAGACTAGCTTACGTTATAACGCGCAAAACATTAAGCAACTCAATAGTTTTGATGTCGCACTGCTCAAAGGTAGTGCTTGGGGTGAAGATCATATAGCCGCTATTCATCGATCATGTGCTCTTACGTCAGAGCAATGGCGAGTGGTGCTGACGTTGGACCCCATCTAAGGTTCGGCTTTCGCGTTGCTCTTGTTCCTTGAACACCAGTAAGTAAAACAGTACTAAACTAACAAGGCTAAATTGTATAAAAAATTGACAGTGGCACGCAAAAAGCTTTTAAATTCTTGGTAGCAGTGAAACAAGTGAGACTTAGCTGAATACACCTTAGCTAACGTCCTGATGACAATGTGTTCTAATTTTCGGAGAAAGCTATGTGTGATGACTTAACAGAAATTGATAACCAGGCTTATGAGCTAAAAGGCGGAAAAATGAACCGCCGTGACTTTGGCAAATTAAGTGCAGCGACCATTTTTTCAATGTACTACAGTGGCCTTGCACAGTCAGCTGGTGTATTTGAAGGGAAACTGGTTGAAAGTGAAGTCAATGTTCAGATGACAGATGGTGTTTCTGATAGCTTTTTCGTACATCCTGCAAAAGGCAAACATCCTGGTATTTTGATGTGGCCAGACATCCGTGGCCTAAGACCAGCCTTTAAAGCAATGGCGAAACGCTTAGCTGCTGAAGGTTACTCCGTTCTGGTTGTGAATCCTTTTTACCGCGATGCAAAACACCCAGTTATCGACCCAGGAAAAGGCTTTAGAGATCCAGGTGTTCGCGAAGTGTTAATTCCTATGTATCGCAAGCTCACTCACGAAGCGAGTATGTCGGATGCGCGCGACTATATTAAGTATATTGATCAGCAAGCGAGCGTGGATACGTCCCGTAAAATAGGTACTGCGGGTTACTGTATGGGTGGGCCTTTGATTATGCGCACTGCTGGGGCTGTACCTGAAAGGGTTGGTGCTGCTGCGTCTTTCCACGGCGGTGGCTTGGTTACAGAAAACGAAGATAGTCCGCATTTATTGATACCGACATCACCTGCGCATGTACTGCACGCCATTGCTGCTAATGACGATGAACGCTCACCTACAGTGAAGGGCGATCTTGCCAAGGCTTATAAAGCCGCTGGCGTACCCGCAGAGATTGAAGTTTACGAAGGTACATTGCATGGTTGGTGTCCGCCTGATTCCAGTGTTTATGATGAAAAACAAGCCGAAAAAGCATGGTCTCGTTTGTTGAACCTTTATAAAACTGCATTAGTCTAGATAGGCCTGAACTTGAGGTACATTGTTTCAAGTTCAGTACCATAGTATGGAGCCAAGGACGGCTACTCTCACACCTAAACAGCTTTATTACTTAAGCATTAACCTGTAATAAAGGTGATGTTCTTGTCGTCAATCTACATTTATTAGATCAAGCTTATAACGTCAGCTTTTATCGGTTAGTTGTATGCTTTGCTCTACGGCTTATTCATAAAATGTCTAATATCCTCGGCGCTTTTAATGATAGGCTAGTTAAAAAATAAAAACGTTGCACTGAGTCATGAAGGCGTTAGTGGGATAGTAAACATCCTAGTGAGTAATTATGAATGTAAAAGGCATCAGAGGTACCGATGCTTGGGTTGATACCATTGGTCAAAATGAGTTACCGGCATTTGCAGCCACAGTTAGAAGCCTGGAGAAGTTAGCTGAAGATAATACCGCTTCGTTGCCGTCTCTGGGTAAATCGGTTCTTCATGATCAAGGGTTAACGACGAGGATTCTTAGAGTCGTTAACAGCGTTACCCATAGTAGTGGTAGAAACACGGTTACGACAGTCAGTCGGGCAGCGGTTATTCTCGGCTACAACACCCTCAAGCAGATTTGTATCACGGCCAAGATGATCGATAGCATGCTTCGCAATCGTGACATCAATCAACAAGTATACGATCGCTTACTCCGTTTGATGGCTAAATCATTCCATGGTGCGATGTTGGCTAAAATGCTCATTGGTGATCGTGCTGAAGATACGCAAGAAGAAGTTTATATAACGGCGCTTCTTCATGAATTAGGCGAGATAGCGTTTTGGTCCATGGGTGGCGAAATCACGGAAGAACTTGATGCCGCGTTAAGAGAAAATAACGAGGATAAAGATAACATCGTTTACAGAAAGCTAGGCACGAGTTTTGACCAATTGAGTGTGGGCTTAGCAAGTGTTTGGAATATGGGCGAAATGCTTGTTCGCTCTATCGAAGATCCAAGCCGTCGTACACCTGAAATGCGTGCTATTGGGTTAGCCAGTGATTACAGCAGTGCACTAACGGACCCCAAGAGTAAGGTGAACTTATCGACCTGTTTGAAAGCAATGTCTGAGCTATCGCATATTCCAGAGCCAGACTTGAGGCGCAAAATAAAGAGCTGTACTGAACAATCTGTTGAGCTAGCCGTTTCCTACGGCGCCAAAGCACTCACTAAGTTTCTCGACCCCAAAGCTGATCTCAGTCGATTTGAACAAGATGATGCCCATCATAATTCAGATGAAATGATTCAGTTAAAAATGTTACGGGAATTAACCCAAATTGCTACCGAGCAAGGCGACCTTAACGTACTCATTAATACGGCTATCGAAGGACTGCACAGAGGGGTAGGCATGGATCGCGTTATTGTCTTCATGGTTAATCAGACTAAAGATAAGATGAAACCGCGTTTTGTTTCCTGTCACAAAGCTGAGCAGATTGAAACGGGGTTTGTTTTTCCGCTTACCAAGGCAGAAACCGTCTTTGACGACGTCTATAAAAAGCACGCACCTTTTTGGGTCGATGAACCTAGCTCAGAGAAATGGCGACTTAAGCTCACACCGGCATTACACGGCCTGACTCAAGGGTTGCCGTTTTTTGTTGGGCCACTGATGGTGAACAAAAAATGTATAGGGCTTATCTACGTCGACAGAGCAGAAACTCAGCGATTAATGAATACAGATGATTTTGCCGCGTTTAACCATTTTACAGGTCAGTTATCGCTGTGTTTGTCGCTTCGCTTTGTTAAATAGCCAGTGTTAGACAAGGAGCGGTTTCAACCGCGAATGTATCCAAAGAAGTAGCATTAACATAAACACATCTAGGGTGTTTAAATTACCGTTATTCTGCTCTACTATCGGTAACATGGTTAGGCATCATCATTAAATATGCTTCCTCCATCTCGACTAGCCCTTTGACAAGGACACGTTTATGTCTGTTGAAAAAATCTCTGCGAAAAAGCCCGTCTCCATTT
>CAZVDU010000061.1:0-2071 GCA_964625615.1 uncultured Pseudoalteromonadaceae bacterium
TCTCTGTTTTTCGGTGCTTTTATCAGTGCTAATCAGAATTGTACGGGATTGCCAGGAGGCCTTCCTTGTAATATAGGTCAAGTAGGGTTAGTCAATGGCGCACAGTTGGCAGCGCCTTTAGATCGTCTTAATTTTTCACAAACAGGCGCCGCTTTGGTTGATAGTGATAACGATTCACCGCTAGCCATCGATGATGCTTTTACCGTTACCAGAGATACAACACTGACCGTCAATGCGCCAGGAGTCCTGCAAAATGATTCTGATCCAGATATTACAGTTGTTGGGGATGACTTACAGGTGTTAAGTCAGTTCTCGCCGGGTATCGGAGGGCTTACCGCTGTCGGTTTTGACGAGTATAGACAACACATCTACACCACCAACAATTCTGGCAACGCTATTGCTATCAATGATAGATTATCGGTTGGAGTAGGAACCTTAGCTGTGCCTGGTGGCCTGACAAGCCATATTGATATTGAGATTGCTCCAGAAGCACTTCAACTTGCTGGAACACTTATTCCTCAGGGATCGGTTATTGTCATCAATGGTGAAAATGGTACTGCCGAAGTTTTTGCGCTAGAGCCTGATAACGGCACCGTCCTCGCGCAGCTAAACACCAATGTTGGTAATGGTGATGTGGTAGGTGGGGCATACAACCCCCGTACGCAAAGCTTGTTCTTACTGCAAGAAACCCAAGCTAATACAGGTGACCCAATCATAAGTGAAGTTGATATCAATACAGGTACGACACTTAACCAGTTCACCGGTGTCTTCACCGCACTCGACTTTGATGTTGGTCTTGGTGATATTGAGGTTAATAATGAGACAGGTTCTTTGTATGTGGTTAGCGATATTGAAATCAACATTCTGGAGCAGAATAGTGATGGCGGGCTAGTGCGTTTAATCGGGTTACCAAATGGTGTGATTGGTGCTTCTGGCATGGCTGTTAGTCAAGCGGGTGAGCGTATATGGGTGTCGAGCAACACTGGTAATGTTTTTGAACTTTCTTTTGTTAATCAAGGTGTACTGCCGCAATTACAAGCTAGATTAGTTGTTACCACAGAAAATGGCACTCTAGTGACAGGGAGGGACGGTTCATTCATTTACACGCCCAATGCGGGTTTTGTCGGTAGCGATATATTTACTTATGAAATCGTTGATCAAAATGGAAAAAACAGCCTTAACAATGTTCGAATAACGGTGACCAATTAACTCGAACTCGGGTTAATGAACCTCACTCAATGTCTATCTTTCCTAAAATAGCCTATCGCTTAACAAAGAATATGGCTGGATCTATTGCCATAAGTGCATTTGTCGTTTTTGTATTTCTGCTACAGTTTGTATTTAACAGTGAAACACTGGAGCGACTAGATGGCATCGGTTATGACGCAAAGCTAACCTTGTTATCTCCTCTCCCTGAGAGTGTTGTAAATATTCAGATCGTTGATATTGATGAACGTAGTCTTTTTGAAATAGAACGAATGCCCTGGCGAAGGGATTTGTATGCTGAATTAACGCAAAAGCTTACCGATATGGGCGCTATCGTTATCGCGTTTGATATTCTATTTTCAGAACCACAAGTTAATCCCGCAGCACCCGTAATCAACAATCTTCAAGAAACCCAAGCATTGTCAAAGTCATCAACGGTGAATGTTACAGAGATACTTGAGCAGTTTGATTACGATGCCACTTTTGCTCGCACTATAACTGATAAAGAGGTTGTTTTGGGTACGCTTTTACATCGACAAGCGGGCCTAAAAAAAGGCCAATTGAAAGACCAAGCCGTTGTCCAATCAGTGTCTTCGTTGACGGACAAAGTGACACAATATCAGGGGTATGCAGGTGTAATAGATAAGTTGGCGACGAAGAGCCAAGGCTTGGGTTTTATGAACTCTGTTGAAGATGCAGACGGTTTTGTTCGTCGTTCTGCGCTCGTTGCCAAGGTTGATGGCAAACTCTACCCCTCCTTGGCTGCTGAAGCATTTAGGGTTTACAGTTTGGCTGATAAGCTCGAACCTGTCTGGCAAGAACAGGCTAATCAACGGTTTCTTGAAGGCGTGAAAATTGGAAACAG
>CAZVDU010000061.1:2171-13328 GCA_964625615.1 uncultured Pseudoalteromonadaceae bacterium
GGCGCACTTGTCTATAAGCCTGACTGGTGGCAGGGAGCATTGGCGCTTCAGTTAGTTTTAATTGCGCTAGTGGTTGTATCTGTTCTTCCTCGATTAGGCCCCGTTGTGATGACGTTGGCTGCGGGTATCATGATGACAATGGTTGTTGCCGCAAATCTAGCTTTATGGCGTTTTCAGTCGATCGAACTTCCTATTGTGTCGCCATTGTTACTTGCGTTTGTCTTGTCTGCGTATTTTATTATTTTAGGTTTCTTCTCTGAATCGAGAAGACGCATCCAAGTAAAAGCCATATTTGACCAGTATGTGCCACCTGCTCATATTGAGCGTTTGCTAGACACACCAGAGGCACTCTCTCTAGATGGTGAGAAAAAAGAGTTATCCGTTATGTTTAGTGATATTCGGAGTTTTACAACGATTTCTGAGTCGATGACGGCGCATGAGTTAAAAAAATGGCTGAATCAGTTTTTCTCTCCGATTACTCAGGTGATATTTCAACACGACGGCACCATCGATAAGTATGTTGGGGATATGGTGATGGCTTTTTGGGGAGCGCCATTAGATGATTCACAGCATGCGAATAAGTCTATTCGAGCAGCTTTTGAGATGCTAAGAATACTAGACTGGTTGAATAAAGATTTTGCTGACAAGAAGTTGCCACAAGCCAGTATCGGTATCGGTATCAACACAGGTGAGATGAATGTTGGTGATATGGGGTCGGACTATCGGCGAAGCTATACTGTCATTGGGGATGCCGTTAACTTAGGATCAAGACTAGAAGGGTTGACTAAATTCTATGGTTTAACGCTTTTGGTGAGCGAATTCACAAAGCGACAAGCGACAGATTACACGTTTTTGTTAGTTGATAAAGTGAAGGTAAAAGGCAAGCTAAAGCCCGTGACCATATATTCACCGTTACCTCATAATTCGTCTAAGCTGCAACGAACCTTCGATCAGCAATATTCAGAGGCGATTGAGGCATACTTTCAACAGGATTTTGCAGTGGCTCTGTCACAATTTGAGTCAATAAAGGATAAATTCCGTTATCCAATACTTGTTACTCTATACATTGAACGCTCGCGACACTGGCTCGCTGAACCGCCAGATAAAAGCTGGGACGGTAGTTATACTCATACATTTAAGTGATTAGGTGGATTGCTTCGTTCGCTGTAGATCAACTAAAACCAGGAATCTTATCCAGAGGTAAATCATCCATTTGCTCGGGTTTAAGAAATTTCTCAGCATATTCGACGTGAACTTTTTCTTTGACAAAAACCTCGAATAGATCCGGGTCTATGTGATCACCCAATCGCATTTTGCCCATAATAGTTAAGCACTCACTGAGCTTCTTAGCATCTTTGTATGGCCTATCTGCCGCTGTTAACGCCTCAAAAATATCGGCTATTGCCATAATTCGAGCTGGGATAGACATTTCGTCACGTTTGAGGCCTTTTGGATAGCCGGTACCATCCATTTTCTCATGATGCCCACCGGCAAACTCAGGAACACGACGAAGGTGTTTAGGAAAGGGTAACGACTCAAGCATCTCTACTGTGATATCCATATGCCTATTAATGATCTGACGCTCTTCGTGATTTAAAGTACCTCTTGCTGTGCGTAGGTTATAGATCTCTTCTTCGTTCAATAGGGGATGTTCTTCCCCACTGATAATGACAGTTGTTGAAGCACCTATCCGTGCCAACCGATCTTGATCGGCTTTATCCATAAATTCGCCGCCTGTGTTTGCATTGCGTACGAACTCGAAATCATCTTCAAGCTGCCGCAAAGCAGAGGCCAATTGTTGTTGTAGGTCTTGTTTTTCCTGTTCATTGTCGGCCGTTAATATTTGCTTGGTTAACGCCAATTCAGTGTCGCGTTTTGCTAATTCGAAGCGAGTTTCTACTTGTGCGATGCGGTCAAATATAGTTTCCAGTTTTTTCGACTTATCCATGACGTACTCTGGCGTCGCCACCTTGCCACAGTCATGGATCCAGCCCGCCAAGTTCAGTTCATGACGATCAGCATCTGTCATCGTAAAGTCAGCCATCGGTCCTTCCTGATGGCGATGAACGGCCTCGGCAATCATCATAGTTAGCTGGGGTACACGTCTGCAATGGCCGCCAGTGTATGGTGACTTTTCATCAATTGCTTTGGCTATCAATTGGGTAAAGGCTTGAAAGAGTTCTTCCATACTGTCGATAAGCTGGCGATTAGTTAAGGCTACCGAAGCGAGTGACGCCATAGCAAGAATGGCTCGCTCTGTTGCTGATGAAAAAGGAATAATACTATTCTCATCACGTGCATTAACCAGTTGTAGCACGCCGTTAATATCACCTTCATGATTGACCATTGGAATGGTTAATACGGACTTAGTACGATAATTGTTATTTTGATCGATCTGCTTAGCATGTTCGATGTCGTACTCTGTCGCCTCGTATATGTCGTCAATGTTAATGACCCTATTTGCTTGAGCTGCAACAGCGACTATAGCGGTCCTATTCACTCGCCCATTTTTGTAGATGGGGATAGGAGAAAATTGTATAGGTTGTCCAGAAGAACCGCCCCAATGGAGGCCGAGAGTATCGTTAAATAAGGTGTCGAAAACGAGTGCGTTATCTTCATTGACCGAGTAGATAGTACCACCGTCAGCATTGGATAATTTCTTGGCTGTTAAAAGGATGCTTTCCAATAGCTTTGCGGTATTCTTTTCACTGGATAATGCGATGCCTACGTTGAGCATTTCGTCTAGCACTTGTGTACTCATCATTAATTCTCCTAGCCGCTTACTCTTCCACTTTTCTCATATGGATTGATAGAAGGTTGTTCAACTACTATACGAAGAATAAATGGATTTAAAGGAATAGGGAATAGATATATTAGGCTTTAGAAAATACCAATCCTGATAATGAAAATTAAGAGCTATATTGTTCTAACACGACCTTTGGAGTATCTCGTGAAAAGTCGATAGTGAGTTGATATACGCCATTTTCTATAGGCTTAAACTGAAAGTTGTTGGTACGTTTTGTACAGTCAGCATCGACGTCTTTATCAAGCTGTAATAGGTGATCTTTTGATTTAGTGTGGTAACCGCATGTATAACCAGGAGACCATTTTGCATCTGCTATGATGAAGTCATAAGGTTGGCCATCGGCAATGAGTTCTACTCGGGTTGAGTAGGTGTTTTTACGCCCTTTGACAAGAACATATTGCTCATCTACTTCCCACCAATTAAACGAACCTATAAGGTATAAAGGTTTATCCAGTTCAGCAGCACCCACGATGACTTGTTCTGTAGGTACACTTGAGCTGGCGCATCCACCTAATAGCATGGCACTCAAAACAGGAGCTAATGCTTTCTTATAGATTCGTTTTTGGTCTGACATAACGTCCTCTTTGCTTATTTACCTAAAACAGAGATGTCTGCAACAATTAAGAATAACTGCCTTAATTCTTTAAGTAATGCCAATCTGTTGAGGCGTATCTTCTCATCATCTGCCATAACCATAACTGAATCAAAAAACGCATCTATAGGCTCTCTTAACGAGGCTAACCTACTCAAGATAGATTGGTAGTCTGCAGTCGTTTGAAACTGTTGTAAATCGCGCTTAGCTGTCGTCAATTGACTATACAATGTCGACTCTGCTGATTCAGTGAGTAAATGCTCTGCTATAGTCGTAGAAGCAGCATCAGAGTTCTTCGCCAAGATGTTAGCCACGCGTTTATTGGCTGCAGCCAAAGGCTCTGCTGCTTCCAGTCCAGCAAAGTAGCTGACAGCATTAACTCTGTGATTAAAATCAAGCAAGTTTGTAGGCTGATTGTGCATGACAGCTTGGAATATCTGCGCTGATACGCCCTTATCTTGATACCAGCTCTTCAATCGGCTTAATACAAATTCAAGAACATCTGTTTCTGTATTTTTGTTGGTAAGCTTGTTACCGAAGAGTGTTGAAGCTTTAGCAATAAGTTCTCTTAGATCTACCGATATATCGTTCTCAATAATAATACGCAGTAGGCCTATTGCAGCTCTTCTTAGTGCAAACGGATCTTTATCACCTTTCGGTAATTGTCCAATACCGAAAATACCGACTAAGGTATCTATTTTGTCCGCCATAGCGACAGATTGGCTAATTGCATCTGAAGGTAAAGTATCACCTGAAAACTTGGGCTTATATTGCTGTTCTATAGCATCAGCAACAGTTGAGTTTTCACCATCATTTAAAGCATAGTGCTTACCCATCACTCCCTGAACTTCAGGGAATTCCATCACCATGTTGGAGACTAAATCGGCTTTTGACAATAACCCAGCACGCTTCGCTAATGTACTGTCCGCACTTAGTTTTCCAGCAAGGTATTCTGATAATGCTGCAATACGCTCGACTTTGTCTTTTACTGTACCTAATTGTTTTTGAAACAAAATAGAATCAAGACTAGTTAATCTTGATTCTAGAGTAGCCTTCTTGTCTGTGTTAAAGAAGAACTCTGCATCGGCTAGGCGAGGGCGAATAACACGCTCGTTACCTTGAATAACAACGTTAGGATCTTTGCTTTCGATGTTACTGACAAAAGCAAAGGTTGGTAGTAAGTTTCCATCTTTATCTAATAGAGGAAAGTACTTTTGATCATCCTTCATTGTATAGATGAGGGCTTCTTTTGGGACGTCTAAAAACTTCTTATCAAATTGCGCTGTCAGCACAACTGGCCATTCTACTAGGGCGGTGACTTCATCAAGTAAGTCATCATCTATCGCAGGTTGTGCGTTTAGCTTTTCGCATGATGCAGCTAGGTCTGTTTTTATTCTGTCTTGGCGTTGATTAAAGTCTGCTAATACGTAGGCTTTTTCCAAAGCATTAAGGTAATCGTCCGCATGTGAAAGCTCAATAGGGGCGTTTGAATGGAAGCGGTGGCCTCTGATTTGTCTACTAGACTTGATACCAAGTACTTCACCTTCTATCAGTTGTTTACCAAAGAGCATGCAGAGCGTGTGCGCCGGACGAATAAATTGTGTGTTCTTATCTCCCCAACGCATAGGTTTTGGAATGGGTAACTTATTCAATGCTTGTGCAATGATGCTTTGTAATTCGGTATTAAGAGGCTTCCCTTTGACGGTAGCTTTATGTAATAGCCAAGTGCCTTTATCTGTGGTTAATCGTTGTGCTTCTTCGATTGTGATACCACAAGATTTTGCCCAACCTAGTGCTGCTTTTGATGGTTCGCCTGCGTCGTTAAACGCAACATTCTCAGCTGGGCCTTTTTTCTCTACAATACGATCAGGTTGCTGTGCGTCTAGTTGTTTTAAATGAATTGCCAGACGTCTAGGGGCGGCATACCAAACAATGCTATCGAAACTGAAGCCAGCTTTGTTGAGTAACTGTTGCGTGTTTTCGCAGAATGAATGCGCGAGCTTTTTAAGTGCTTTAGGGGGTAGCTCTTCAGTACCTAATTCAACCAATAAGTTCTGCTTATCCATGTGCTTTCTCCTCTTTACACAGAGGGAAACCTAAACTCTCTCTTGTTGTATAGTAGCTCTCAGCACAAGCTTTAGATAACGCTCTAACGCGCAAGATATAACGCTGTCGTTCAGTGACTGATATGGCATGCCTTGCGTCAAGTAAGTTAAATGCATGTGATGCTTTCATAACCTGTTCATAAGCAGGCAGCGATAGGTTTTTCTCAATTAACAACTGACTCTCTTTTTCTGCCTGATCAAAGGTTTTGAATAGCGCGTCTACGTCGGCGTATTCGAAATTATAGGTTGATTGTTCTACTTCATTCTGTAAGAAAACGTCACCGTATGTAACACGACCCATAGGACCGTCTGCCCAGATTAAGTCATAGATACTATCTACGCCCTGAATATACATGGCAAGACGTTCTAGTCCGTAAGTGATTTCGCCTGTAACAGGTTTACATTCCAAGCCACCAACTTGCTGAAAGTAAGTAAACTGAGTCACTTCCATGCCATTTAACCAGATTTCCCAACCCAGCCCCCAAGCGCCTAGAGTAGGAGACTCCCAGTTGTCTTCAACGAAGCGGATATCATGGGTAAGTGGATCAAAGCCTAGCTCTCTAAGGGAGTCCAAGTATAGCTCTTGAATGTTATCGGGCGAGGGCTTAAGCATGACTTGAAATTGGTAATAATGCTGTAAACGGTTAGGGTTTTCACCATAGCGTCCATCAGTTGGTCGACGGCATGGTTGCACGTAAGCACTGCTAATGGGCTCTGGGCCAATGGAACGCAGAAATGTCATAGGGTGGAAGGTGCCTGCACCAACTTCCATATCGAGTGGCTGGATAATGACGCATCCTTGTCTAGCCCAAAAATCTTGTAAGGCTAAAATCAAACCTTGAAAGGTTTTTATATCAAATTTCTGCATGAGTTATTAATGCTATATGAGTGAGACAATTAAAGGGCAAAGTATACCTTTTGTTGTCCTCTGAATGAACTGATATAGCTATAAATAGTGAATTTGAAAGAACTCTTTGTCTTTCGAGTCACTGAATTGTTAGCTAAGCTTACATACAGCCTAGTGCATTTTGAACTCCTTTGGGTATAGTGACTTCAAGTCTTCAATAGAATGGTTTTATACATGCAAAAACGTTGCGCTTGGGTCAATGATGATCCCGTTTATCAGGAATATCACGATAATGTTTGGGGGCGCCCCGAATATGATAGCCAGCAGTTGTTCGAGAAGCTATGTTTAGACGGGCAACAGGCGGGCTTGAGTTGGATTACAATTTTAAAGAAGCAAGCAAACTACCGCGCAGCCTTTCATCAATTTGACCCTAATAAGATTGTCCTGATGACAGAGGAGGATGTTGAGCGGCTCATGCAAGATAAAGGCATTGTGCGTAATCGTTTAAAAATAAACTCAATTATTAAGAATGCGCGTGCTTATTTGGCTATAGAAGCCGATGGAGAAAGCTTCAGTGATTTTATTTGGCAATTTGTTGGTCACCAAACCATTATTAATCAATGGCAAGACAAGAGTCAGGTACCTGTAACGACACCTGAGTCTGACGCAATGTCTAAACGGTTAAAAAAGATTGGGTTCAGTTTTGTCGGATCCACGATTTGTTATGCTTTTATGCAAGCTGTTGGTATGGTCAACGACCACATCATTGACTGTATTTCCTATCAACCTTGTATCGACGATATTCCAGAACATAAGAGGCAGAACTAGCCTCACTTCAATGGATGTTAAACGTCTTAAGTTTGGTGACTTCGGGAAGTATGGAGGTTTCAAGCTCGGCTTCCCATTCTGCGCGTTGAATATCTTGCCTCAGTCGATCTTTCTTTGGTAATTGCTCGCGCTCTTTATGTGTTGGCATATGCTCTACTTTGCCGTAAAGGGCGTAAATAGAAGGGTATATACTTGCATAGTCAGGTGGTTCTTTTGCTGGAATAGCGGTGAGAAGGTTACAGATACGGATGCAACCCTCTGACAAGTCACATTGTTGCTGTTCCATTGCTTTAGCGATAACCTGAATACTTTCGGTAATACTGTCTATGCGTTTTTGTCTTGCAAGCTCTTGTCGCCTATTTTGTCGCTTGAGTTCCCATAACAACTTACCAGCATAAAAACCTAAGCCTGCGATAACTAGCACTGCAAGTGTGAAAAAAAAGATTAACATGGTTTGAGACATAAAATTAATAATTGAAAAGTTTTAAGGTTAATAGATGATTACTGCGCTGGTGGATCATTATCTTCTGATTCATCGGTAATACCTAATAAGTCGCAGAGTACTTTGTGGCGATCTAGCGTGGTATTAATGTAGTCGTTTTCGACGTAACTCAGCTTTTCGTTGTTATCTTGTCGATCTAACAAATCCATTAGTTTTTGATCAGCTTCAATGGCGTTGAGCTCTTGCTGAGGTGTCGCGTAACGTTTCTTCGGCTCAGACTTTTGTGTCTTTGGCTCTGCTATAAGCTTGACAGGCTTTTTACTGCCAACACGCGGATCTTTTGCTGATGTGTTCGTATTGCTTTCTTTTTTGGCCGATACATCGTTATGGCGGCTGCCAGCAGGTTTGCCTTTTGGCTTCCGCACTCGCTTTTCTTGCTCTCTGACGGCTTTAGGTTTTCTCGGTGGACGTGATTTAGGCATTAAAAGACCTTAATTGTAATAACGGCGATAATTTTAGCATGAGCTGAAAAGATTTAATAAGGCTGGTGCTGAACGAATACGTTTAAGTGTGTTATAGATGCGGTTCTAGCTTATAAAGGTAGGTGATATTATTAATTTTACTTTGCCATAGCACATAGAAAAAAAGCGATAGTCTAACTATCGCTTTTTAGTAATCTTGAGTGCCAAGTAGCACTTCTCCCACTGTTCACATTGAACTTAGTTGATTCCCTATCATCACTTCTTTTGTTTTTATTATTTGAGAAGCTCAATTATTATTATCGGCCTTCTTGGCACTTTTTATTTTATTCCCGCAATCTTCCCTAAGAACGCAATGACTGCTGACTTAGCGTCTATCAACATCCGTGATTTTTATTAGTACCTTCCGTGGACGTCATCTGCATTAGAAGAATACACCAAACATAAACATTTACAACTTATTTACAAATAAAAACACCAAAAAAATGACTTTTTTCTCACACGGTGTCAAAAAAATATCACTTTTGGCTATTTTTAATGCAATCCACCTAAGTATTTAGACAGTATATCGATATCTTCGTCAGTTAATCTCTTAGCAATATCTTGCATCATACCATTAGGGTCATTCGCTCTTTGACCTGAACGGAAAGCTTCTAATTGTGATTTTACATAAGCCGCGTGTTGACCACTGATATCTGGGAATTTAGCTAGACCCATTCCATCACCTCTAGGTCCATGACAAGCGATACAAGCGGCAATGCCTCTTTCATTGTCACCGCCACGGTAGAGTTTTTCACCAACTGCGATAACATCTTCAGGTGTTGTTCCTTCAGATGGCTTTTGGTCCAATAAGAAAGCTGCGATATCCATCATATCTTGATCAGATAAACCTGCTGCCATGCCATTCATAACCGCATTGTTTCTGCCTTCTGCACCGCCAGTTTGTGATGCAAGCTTAAAATCGTTAAGTTGCTTAATAATATATTCCGAGTGTTGGCCTGCCAACTTAGGGTTAATATCGACCAAGCTATTTCCATCAGAACCGTGGCATGCCGCACAGCTTACAAATTTCTGTTTTCCAGCTTCTGGGTCACCTGCCGCTTGGATACCAAAAGAGGTTCCTACAAGGACGAAAAATATAAGGCCAAGTCTTTTCATGTTTGCTCTCGTTCTGATTATGCAGATAATTTTTTTATTAGCGCCTATTTTACACAATTCACTGTATTGTAAAATGTTTTCCAAAGGATAAATGCGTATTCAGTGCCGTTATTGCACACAAAAGCGTATAATTCGTGTAAACATAGGGTCTATTGTGACCTTTAGTGCCCACTTTTACAGCGAGAGATTAAATTGAGCCGATACACCCAAGCAACGTTTTCGACCAGTGCCCCAGATATTCGTCACTTTAAGGAAGACTGTGGGATTGAAGTGGCCTTTGCAGGACGTTCTAATGCCGGAAAGAGTAGCGCACTTAATCGTTTAACACGCCAAAAAGGCCTTGCTAGGACGAGTAAAACACCTGGTCGAACGCAAATGATTAATGTATTTGAGCTGGACGAAGACCGCCGACTCGTTGATTTACCGGGTTATGGTTACGCGAAAGTGCCCTTGGCAATGAAGAACAAATGGCAGAAAGCTCTCAGCGAATACCTTGCTAGTAGAAAAAGCTTGAGAGGTTTGGTGGTACTCATGGACATCCGCCATCCTTTCAAAGATTTAGATCAACAGCTTATTCAATGGGCCGTAGATAGCGAGTTGCCAGTGCTTGCTTTGCTTACAAAAGCAGACAAGTTAAAGTCTGGTAAGCGTAAGGCACAGCTTTTAATGGCTCGTGAAGCAAGCTTGGCATTTTGTGGAGACATCACCGTTAATGTCTTTTCGTCATTATCAGGTATCGGGTTAAATGACGTAGAGTCTAAACTAGACGAATGGTTCGAGTTTTCGGATTGAGACAATAATATTCTGGACTGATTAGCGAGAGTTGATTGGTGGAATTTAAAAAAGTCATGTGCCCCCTGATTTAGCTTATTCATGTATTAAGTATCTATAAGTGCCAACCTGGGCAATTTATCAACCTGTTACAATTTTGATGAGGTTTTTACGAATCACTGCTATGTGAACTAACTACTTTAGAGGTTTAATACGGACCAACTGAACATGTGGCAGCGCATACTAACTCTTCCTATTAATGGAAACGTGACTTTCCCTGTTAGCTATACCATTTCGACTGTTCAGGTCATTTATTATCAAAATTGGATATTTTTAAAGAGGACGTATATATGAAACAGAAAATTGCTTTTACCTTAGCACTCCTTGCTTGTTCAACATTCGCAAGTGCTGATTGGGTAGGAAGTGTAAACTACAGTCGTTTTTCAGATGACATAGTGTCACAAGGAGTTGATCTTGGCGCTGTTGGCTTTACTGCTGGTTATCGCTTTGATATTGCCGAAAACATTAGGCTTGTTCCTGAAGTTCGAGCCGGTTTTGGATTTGGTGGCGACACCATAACGACCGACTTTTCTAACGATATACAAGCTGATTTCGAAATCAATAGTTATGTTGGTGTTTCTCTGCGAGGTGAGTATATTCTAACCGATGATATATATGTTTATGGAGTGACGTCGTATCAGAATGTTGAATCAAAAGTTGATGGGGTGCGCGCTGGGGGCGTTGATGTATTTTTTGATTCACAGTCATCAAACGATACAGAGCTTGGTTTAGGTGCTGGTGTTGGTTGGCAAATCAACGAACGTAACGCGGTAGAAGCATCTTACGAAAACTTCGACGGAACTGACGTTATAACAGTCGGCTATCGAGTTAATTTCTAGCATCATTTGTTATTTTATTCAGTTGCCAATAAAAAAAGCCCCATGGTAAGTGGGGCTTAAACACAACAGGGAAACACAATAAAATCATAAGTTCAGACTACAGTGTTTCCAATTAGTTCCGTATTTATTCGAAAAAATACTACTTTTTAGAAAATTCTCAAAGTTTGGTTAATGGGCTTCGTCCCAATTATCTCCAACACCGCATTCGACAACGAGAGGAACTTTTAAAC
>CAZVDU010000061.1:13428-22785 GCA_964625615.1 uncultured Pseudoalteromonadaceae bacterium
GCTTCGTCCCAATTATCTCCAACACCGCATTCGACAACGAGAGGAACTTTTAAACTAACTGCATTCTCCATGAGTTCAGCAATTTTCTTCGTGTACTCTCCAAGGTTTTCTTCTTTTATCTCGAAAACGAGTTCGTCATGTACTTGCATAATCATACGAATATTTTCCTGAGGTAAAGAGTTGATCCATTGATCGACAGCAATCATGGCCTTTTTGATGATATCGGCTGCCGTCCCTTGCATGGGGGCATTGATTGCAGCTCTCTCTGCGCCCTTTCTGCGCATACCATTGCGGTCATTTATTTCGGGTAAATAAAGTCTTCGTCCAAATATTGTCTCGACATAACCTTTTTCCTTTGCTTTTTCGCGTGTGTCTGCCATGTATTGCATAACACCTGGATAGCGCTCGAAATAAGTATCCATGTATTTTTGTGATTCGTGACGAGGAATATTCAACTGCCGGGATAAACCAAATGCCGACATACCGTATATAAGACCGAAGTTAATTGCTTTAGCACTGCGTCTTTGATCCGTTGTAACTTCATTAAGTGGTGTCGAGAAGACTTCGGATGCCGTGGCACTATGAATATCTTTACCTTGGGCGAATGCGTTAAGTAATCCATCGTCTTCAGATAAATCAGCCATGATCCTCAGTTCGATTTGTGAGTAGTCTGCTGCAACTACTTTATAGCCTTTTTCAGCAACAAAAGCTTTGCGAACACGGCGCCCCTCTTCTGTCCTGATAGGGATGTTCTGTAAATTAGGATCGGTAGAAGAAAGTCTCCCTGTTGCTGCAACTGCTTGATGATAAGAGGTGTGAATACGTCCTGTCCTTTGACTTATCATTTGAGGGAGTTTGTCGGTGTAAGTATTCTTCAACTTAGTTAGCCCTCTATACTCCATCAATAACTTAGGTAAAGGGTAGGTTAGGGCCAATTCCTGTAAAACTTCTTCTGATGTTGATGGCGCGCCTTTCGGTGTTTTCTTGAGTACCGGAATGCTGAGCTTATTGAAGAGTATTTCTTGCAACTGTTTTGTGGAGGCTAGATTGAATTCTTGATCCGCCAATACAAAAGCTTCTTTCTCTAGCGCCATTATGCGTGATGCAAGTTGTTGGCTTTGCTGCAATAGTTGTTGGCTGTCAATTAAAACACCTGTTTGTTCCATCTTGGCAAGCACATTAACGAGCGGAACTTCAACGTCGTTGAGGATATGTTTTAGTGAATCAACTTGTTCTATCTGGGGCCAGATAGCTTGATGTAAGCGCAACGTGATATCGGCATCTTCAGCCGCGTACTCTGCTGCTTGCGTCAGATCTATTTGATTAAACGTTAGTTGTTTAGCACCCTTACCTGCAATATCTTCAAAATGAACCGTTTGATGATCCAAATAGCGTAGTGCGAGACTGTCCATGTCGTGTCTGCCAGCAACACTATTCCATACATAAGACTCAAGCATAGTATCGAACACTATGCCTTTGAGGTTGATGTTATAATTGGCAAGTACGTTTTTGTCGTACTTGATATGCTGACCTACTTTTTTAATGGTGCCATTTTCGAGGAGAGGTTTTAGGTGTTTGAGCGCAACGTCTAGGCTAATTTGTTCTGGAGCGTCAACATAATCATGGGCTACTGGTAAGTATGCTGCTTCGCCAGGTGATATGGCGAATGAAAAACCTACAAGCTCGGCTGACATGTAATCAATGCTGGTAGTTTCTGTATCAAATGCAATTAAGTCAGCTTTGCTCAGTTTATCAACCCATTGAGTTAAGTTGTCTTCGGTGAAGATGGTCTCATATTGACTACGATCGATAGCAGAAACTTGTACACCCGACACATCTTTAGTGCCTTCTTGTGATGCTGAACTGGCATTATCAGTACTATCATCATTGTTCGATGTGTTGGTACTTACTTCTTTATGCCACCTTTTAAATTCAAGATTAGAGAACATAGAGGCTAATTTCTCATTGTCGGCCTCTGAAGGGGTTAACATGCTGTGGCTTTCGGTTAGCTCTACATCTAATTTTATTGTTGCTAGCTCATAAGACAACCGTGCTTGCGCTTCATATTCACGCATTTTATCTGCCATCTTCTTGGCGCCGCGAAAGCTAAGATCAGCGATCTTATCTAAATTCTGATAGATCTCTTCAATACCGCCGATCCCTTGAAGCAAACCAACGGCTGTCTTATCGCCCACGCCAGGTACGCCAGGGATATTGTCAACGCTATCTCCTTTAAGTGCGAGGAAGTCGATAATTAGCTCAGGTGGAATGCCAAACTTCTCTACAACACCGTCAGTATCCATTAAGGTATTCGTCATTGTGTTAATTAAGGTGACGTGCTCATTTACTAGTTGAGCCATATCTTTGTCACCAGTGCTTATTAGTGTTGCTATGCCTGCCTTCGAAGCTTGATCTGCCAAAGTGCCAATCACGTCATCTGCTTCTACACCGCTTTCAACAATAAGGGGTAACCCCATCGCACGTATGACTTCATGTAGCGGTGCTATTTGGTCGCGCAGTTCGTCTGGCATAGGGGGACGGTTTGCTTTGTAGTCTGCATACATGTCGTCCCTGAAAGTCTTACCTTTAGCATCAAATACAACAGCGACATGCGTTGGCTGATACTGTTTTAACAGACTGCGTAACATATTGATCACGCCATAGATGGCGCCAGTAGACATGCCTTTTGAATTAGTAAGAGGGGGCATGCCGTGGAAAGCTCTAAAAAGATAAGAAGAGCCATCAATAAGAATGAAGGGATTTTCGAGAGTTTTTGCCATGAATAAAACCATTAATAGTCAAGCGAATTATAAGTGTTAGGTTGCTAATCTTGTTCTGTCATGTACGCAATCTATATGGTCTAAATACAAACCCTGGTGCCTACAATCCGATATCAATAGATTTTCAACAATTCTACTTATATTAACCGATTCATGACCTTTGTTCTTCGTTAATACCGACCCGTCTTAATAAGTGAGCACTCAACCAGATAGATGGGTATAAATGGCTCGGTTGATAATTATTCACATATGGTCGCTAAATTGTGGATAAGTCTGTGTGAAAAAATTCAGAGGTACTACAAAATGCTCTACTTAAAAAATAAGTAAAGTTTATAAGATGACGTTATATCTAGGATACGAAGGTGGTAGGCTAAATATTGTTTAAATTTTTTATTATCATTTGATTGTGGATAACTGCGCTGCGTTAATGTGCTTAAAGTTTAACCAGCTCTCCAAACTGACGAGTACTCTACCATACTGTTTTAGGTTGAAAAGCATTCTCGCCATTCTTTTTTAGACTGAAAAAGTATGGCTCTAGTATTCAAAAAGCATAAGGTACAGTTTTAAACGGCTAGCGCTTGAACATTAGGTATCATACACGAGACTATGTTTGTGAGTGCTTACATGCATTTTGAAATCTCGATCTTAGCATTCAATGAAATGGTTACCACTAAAGTATTATGCCAATGTCAGTGAATAACTGAATCTGTGATCTCAACAGTCTTGACATGACCATATTTTTCTAATGCTTTCTGAATGGCCTCTGCTTTTCCAACTACTGCGAACTGAAGTTTGTCTTTGGGGAAATAGTTTTTAATGATTTCCTGGCTCTTTACTATATCTAACTGGTCGACCCTTTTAGAAAACGTGTTAATACGCTTTTCATCGTATCCATAAATAAACATGTCTGATAGAAGACGAGAAAGCTGTCCAGACGTTTCAAACTCGGGAGGGTATTGTCCTTTTACATAAGCTTTTGCGGAGTCTAATGTAGCCTTGTCGACGCCCTTCTCTAAAAGTTGAGTATAAGTCTTTAGCATTAAATCTATGGCTTCTTCGGTTGTTTCTGTTTTAGTCGATGTCGACATATAGAAACTTCCTCCTAGAGCTTTGCTATCAAACCGGCTTCTTGCGCCATAGGTCAAACCACTGTTTATTCTAAGCTCTGTATTGAGCCACGAACTAAACCTACCTCCTAATAGCGTGTTGACAACATAGATGGCAGTGTAGTCGGGGTGCTCTCGACTAATACCTGGACCACCGATGATGACTTGTGTTTCGGTTGCATCTGATTTATTGACGAGAAGTACTTCATTAATTTGTGGTTTAGGTAAGATCGAAGGAATTTCAACAGCGTAATTATCTCCCTTCCATTCATCAAACAGTTTTTTGGCTTTTTGTTTTATTGCTTTAACATCAATGTCTCCTGCAATGACCAACGCAGTGTTTTTAGGCGTATACCACCGAGAGTGAAAGGCCTTTAGATCCTCCAGCTCAATAGAGGATACACTTTCAATATTGCCCCTTATTTGATTCGCATAGGGGTGACCTTTATAGAGCATTGCATCGAAATAGCTTTTAATAACAGCGTTAGGCCTTTCTCGTAGCCTTTCTAATTCAGATAAGTAGCGTTGTTTAAATTTATCGAACTCTTCTTTGCTAAATGCGGGCTTTAATACAGAGTCAGAAATTAAGGGTAAAATAGTATCTATATCTTTACTCGCAAAGGAAGCTGAGAGTCTTGTCCTTTCAAGGTTTGTGCTAGTACCTATTTGTGCTCCTACAAAGTCTAATGATTGTTCAAATTCTTCACGGTTAAGTTTTTGAGTACCGAGCAGCAAATTTTCTGCAGTTATTACTGCTAACCCCGCTTTTGGATCGGCTACTGCGCCAGACTTTACCGTTAAAGTTACATTGATAAGTGGTACTTCATGTTGTTCAAGTAAATAAACTGTTAAACCGTTCCTAAATGTGAGTTTCTTGTACTCCGGTAATACGAACTCTGCACCGATTGTTCTAAAGGAAAAAAGGCATAGTAATAATCCTATACTAAAGATCCGTTTCATGACTGTCCTCCTCTTTGCTGAGTATACCTACTGTTCGATTTTTTTTGCGCAAGTACTTATTTGCAACACGCTTAATATCATCGACTGAAACTTCTTCAAAACTTGCTGGAGCCTGATAAAATTTTTCGTAGCTACCAAAGTAAAGTTCGTAATTGCCAATTGACTCAGCTTTGCCATCTATCGTTGATATGCTCCGGTAGAAATCAACTAGCTTTTGGTTTTTAGCCTTTTGTAGCTCTCTTTCGTCGATACCCCCACGCATAATACGATTGAGTTGGCTAACAATTGCTTTTTCGACTTTTTCGTAGGGCGTTTGTTGAGACGCTGCAGCATAGATATAAAAGAGGCCGGGATCGATTGATTCTGGATAGAAAGAAAATACGGTGGTTGCTACTTGCTCATCGAATACAAGATTTTTTGTCAGCCTGGCGCTGTCGCCAGATGTTAATATGTCACTCAGTAACGTAAGGGCATAATAATCTGGGTGTGATGATTCAGGAACGTGAAACACCATCAAAAGGTTCGGACTACTAACAGATGGTTTTTCAACATAGACTCGTCGTTCACCGAGTTGAGGTGGCTCAACTGTATGCACTTTTTGGGGTGGCTCTCCACGTGGAATAGGCTCAAAATATTTTTTTGCTAGCTTCTTTATTTGTGCTGTTTCTACAGCGCCACTGATAACCACGGTTGCATTATTGGGGGCATAATAGGTTTGATAGAACGCCTTTAAGTCTTGTATAGACCAGTTTGCGATATCTGATTCGTGGCCAATGACAGGCCAACTGTATGGATGAGCTCGGTATGCTGCGGCTTGCACTTCTTGAGAGAGAAAACGAAAGTTAGAATTTTCTAATCGGGTTTGTCGCTCTGATGTAACCACACCACGTTCGCTCTCTATAACCTTTGGATCCAATGTCAGGTTTTGGATGCGGTCGGCTTCTAAGTCGAAGATAAGTTCCAATGCATCAACAGGGAACCAGTTACTATAGACAGTTATATCTTCTGTCGTGAATGCGTTGTTTGCGCCACCGGCTCCTTCCATTGTCCTATCAAACTGTTTTGGGCCGTACTTTTTCGCGCCGTTAAACATCATATGCTCAAAAAAGTGCGCTAAGCCTGTTGTTCCAGGTGATTCATTGCGTGAGCCCACTTCCCAGAAAATATACATGTTGGCATTGGGAATCGAGTGATCCTCAACAACAAGAATTTTCATACCATTATTTAGGGTAAATGTCTCAACGTCACTCGCATCAGCCGCAAATGTATTGAAATGAGAAAACACACTTGTGATAAAAAGCACCAAGATGTGGAGTTTGATAAAATTCACTGCTAGTTCCTTTTCAGTACCCGTTGTTACTTATTATGGTACAAACACACCTATCGGTTAAGCTTGCAGTACTTAGTTAATCATTAAATGCGAAAAATTGTTATGTAAATCCTTTTGATTTTTTAATTGTCGGATAATATATAGGGTATAGCACTAAAAATTGTGAACTCTGGGGTTAACTTCCTCTGAATCAATCGCATCAATAATAAGAACATCATGATACTAGCAGTACCTATAGGCCAAGAGGTTATCTGAGCTAATGCAAATACGCTCCATCATACGGATTTTGGGTCTATTGGTTTCATTATTCAGCGTGACTATGATCCTGCCCGCTATTATTTCACTTATTTTCGGTGACGGAAGTGGGCTTCCTTTTATTCTTGCATTCTTGTTATGTTTGTTTACTGGGTTAGCATTCTGGTATCCCAATCGTGGCGTACGAGGGGATTTAAGGGCGAAAGAAGGTTTCTTGATTGTTGCGCTGTTTTGGGCTGTATTGGCTAGTTTTGGTGCCTTGCCATTTTTGCTACTGGAACAACCGCAAATGTCCATAACAGACGCCATGTTCGAAGCCTTCTCTGGCTTAACTACGACCGGTGCTACTGTCATAGAGGGAATCGACTTCTTACCTAAGTCTGTTCAGTTCTACCGTCAGCAGTTGCAGTGGCTAGGCGGGATGGGGATTATCGTATTGGCCGTTGCGATATTGCCTATACTTGGTGTAGGTGGCATGCAACTGTATAGAGCTGAAACCCCGGGGCCAGTTAAAGATTCGAAGATGACCCCTCGTATTGCCGATACCGCTAAGCAGTTGTGGTATATCTATTTCTCACTAACAGTAGCTTGTGCTATTGCTTACTGGGCTGTCGGGATGGATTGGTTTGATGCCATATGCCATTCATTTTCGACGATAGCTATAGGTGGATTTTCAACCTATGATGCGAGTTTGGGGCATTTCGATAGCACAGCGGTTAATTTAGTCTGTGTCGTTTTTTTGTGGATAGCGGCTTTGAATTTTGCTCTTCATTATGGTGCTGCGACAGGTCGCTCGATTAGGCATTACATTTATGATCCAGAGCTAAGAGCATTCTTTTTCCTACAAGTGTGTTTGGTGCTTATCTGTTTCTTTACTTTGATGAGCCATGACTGGTTCTCAGCTGCTGAAGTTGCTTTTGATCAAGCTTTAATTCAATCGGTTTCCATCAGTACTACCGCTGGGTTTGCGACAGATGACTTCGCAAATTGGCCGGTCTTTTTACCTATATTGCTTATCTTCTCAAGTTTTATTGGCGGATGTGCAGGCTCAACAGGCGGTGGGCTGAAAGTGATTCGAGTATTCTTGCTTTATTTACAAGGAAAGAGAGAGGTTGACCGACTTATCCACCCTAAAGCTGTTTATTCAGTCAAGCTAGGAAGACGAGCACTGCCAGATAGAGTTGTTGAAGCTGTTTGGGGATTCTTTTCTGCTTATGCGCTCGTGTTTATAATCATCATGATCCTATTAATTGGAACAGGATTAGACAATATCACAGCCTTTTCAGCGACAGCGGCTACATTGAACAACTTAGGCCCAGGTTTGGGTTCTGTTTCCGGCACTTTCGCTGATGTTTCGGACAGCGGCAAATGGGTGCTGATTTTAGCAATGTTGTTTGGTCGACTCGAAGTATTCTCTCTATTAGTCCTCTTCTCACCGACCTTTTGGCGAAGCTAGGGTAGGGTGGCTAAGACAAGAGCTGGCCTAAACCATTCGTTAACATTTGCTTCGCTTGTTGCCCCTGTGGTGTATCTAAATACTGATTAATCGATGACACAAAGCCAGCAATTTGCTCTGGAGTCAGTCCCAATGCCTCAAATTGTTTGTTCAAGTCATTAATCGCTTTTGCTGTTTCGCTATAGTTAGCTGCTTTATCTAATAAACCACTAATGCCCTCTCCTGAGGAGAGATTGCTAATGTCCGGCATTGAGCTTAACAAGCCTTCTAAACCTGGTAGAGCGCTCGTAATTTGGCTGAATTCTCCACCAGACAAATTGTTCTTAGCATAGTTAAAAATAGATCCTAGCCCGCCTTTTGCTTGAGACTCAGTGATACCCAACGAGTCTGTCAGTTGCTTTACTAACCCCGAGCTACTCAAAAGATTCCCTGCCGTTTCGGCTTCTTCTGTTTGTTCTTCACCTAAACCGAAAAAGCCTTTAACTGAGTCTAACCAACTTTGTGCGTAGAGAGGTTGGCTCATTGCCATGCAGCCAGCTAGAAGGCATATACGTGTATTAACTTTTTTCATACTGATTTCCTTTTATTGTTTTTTTATAGGAAAAATACGTTGGGCTGGAATAGCTTTTCAACGTCACTTACAAACTTTTTATCAACCAAGAACAGAATGACATGGTCATCACTTTGAATGACAGTGTCGCTATGGGCAACTATTACTTCTTCATTTCGAACAATAGCACCAATAGTTGTTCCTGGTGGTAATTTAATATCTCTTATTTGTTTGCCGACAACACGAGAGGTACTTTCATTTCCATGTGCAATCGCTTCTATTGCCTCAGCTGCACCTCGACGTAATGAATAAACGTTGACAACATCGCCTCGTCTCACATGAGTGAGTAAGGCCGATATTGTTGCCTGTTGTGGTGATATAGCGATATCAATCTCACCACCTTGTACAAGATCAACATATGCACTGCGCTGGATTAAGACCATAGCCTTCTGCGCGCCCATACGTTTTGCTAACATCGCAGACATAATGTTGGCTTCGTCATCATTGGTGACAGCTATAAAAGCATCAATTTGCTCAACATGCTCTTCGCTTAAAAGTTCTTGGTCCGAGGCGTCACCGCTAAACACTATTGTCTTATTGAGTTGAGATGAAAGGAATTTTGCGCGCTCTGGATTGTATTCAATCAACTTAACATGATGATCATTTTCCAAGCGCCTTGCTAGGTCAGCGCCGATTAAGCCTCCACCAGCAATCATGATACGTTTGTAGCTTGATTCTAGTTTTTGCAGCTCACTCATTACTGCGCGAATATGTTTTGTTGCGGCGATGAAGAAAACTTCATCGTCGGCTTCAATAACAGTTGTGCCAAGTGGCCTAATTGGCTTGCCGCGTCTGTAAATAGCAGCCACTCGTGTTTCGACGTTTGGCATGTGTTCTTTTAAAGCTGATAGAGCGTGGCC
>CAZVDU010000062.1:0-3695 GCA_964625615.1 uncultured Pseudoalteromonadaceae bacterium
TCTGCATAAATATAGTCACTTCGGCCATCGTTATACCAAACTTCTTGATGTAAGAGCGATTAACGATGGTTTTATCGTCAAAGGCCCAAATCCAGTCATCAAATTGCACTCGGTATGTTGTATCATCAACGGGCAAATCTATTTCGTATCCCCAATTAAACGCATAACCAAAGACCTGCCCTTTCGTAACACCTTCTATGTCGCTGGCAGAACCTGAATACTGACCGTCACTTTGCGCTGTAATATTCCAGATACGCTTTTCAACACCCTCACCTAGCCGATAAGTGAATGTTTCATCAAGTATTAGTTCTCCGTTTTCAACTGTGTTGACTATATCCACTTCAAAACGCTGAACCAGATCTCCTCGGCGACCTTGAACTATGCCTCAAGCTTTTACCTCACCATTGAAGAAGGCTTCTAGATCGAATTTTTGTGCAGCATTACTATATTCATCGCCATCGATAGATATCGTGTAACCACTGATAAAAGCACAATCAGTAAAGAGAAATATTTCATAGTAAGCCAGCAGAAAGATAATAATGAAGAGTTGTACCGTTAAAGCGTTACTAAATATCAGTTGGTAGATCCTAATACCTACCAAGACAAAGGAATGATAAGAGGCTGCATAGCGCTGTCAGGGTTATCAATCATCTCATCAAATGATGAGTCATGTATTAACTCAACGTTGAGAACATCGAAATAAACCATTTCATTTCTCACTTGCTCCACACCACGAAAATAAGGCCTGTCATTATCACCGACTAACATACCCACAGCTCTGCCCAGACGGTTCTCAACCAAATACAAACTCATATCAAAAGAGTGAATAGTGATGCTATCTAGTACGACCTTTCGTTTACGTAATACCAATTCCAGTAACTAAATGCTCACTCAGAAGGCTCTAGCGGTTTTTGAGCAAGGCATCACCCTTGCAGGAATGGTATTTCCCTTTCAAAGGCTGACAACGCAGTGCAAGAACCGCTAGAGTCTTCCCGCAGTGCGGGGCCTAAAAGTGCTTACTCTTTGTTGTCCCTTTTTGATTTAGAACCACTAAAGCTGCAAAGGAACGCCGCGATTTAGTTTTGAGTGTGTAGAAAACTCGGCACTTTTATTAAACTCTACCTATTAGAATCACATTTAGGGCCTAGTCTAAATATTTTGGTAAATCGGGCATGGCATCAATATCAGCCTTTTCATGTTGAATCACCACACGAGCACCAATTTCTTTTGCTAGTGTTTCAAAGCGATCCATAGAAGCTAAGGTCTGCTCCACATCACTGTTAAAGGTAGGGATGGTTCTTAATTTACGCGCTTCGGTTAGATGATATAAATCACCTGTCAGCAGGACAGGCCCATTATTCTCTAAATTGACATGCAATACCGTATGACCAGGTGTATGCCCTGGCATCGCCAAAATCATTACACTGCCATCACCAAAGACGTCATAATCTCCTTGGAAAATAATCTTCTCAGCATCTTCCATTTTATTGTAACCGGCGATCAACTGAGGATTGGCTCGTGCAGCATCACTGAACATGGCGTCATATTCGTTCTCATGTACGAGCCATGTTGCCGCAGCATAGTCATTGAGGTTGCCCGCGTGATCAAAATGAGAATGTGAGATAGAAACATAGTCGATATCACTTGCCGACACATTGATCTGCGCTAACTGCTCTTCTAATGTTACGGGAATACGCAAAGCAAAAGGCCCATTAGTAACACCGTCTTTTTGCGCTGCAATACTTTTAGGTAAACCGGTATCCCACAACAAATCACCTTTAGGGTGCCGAATTAAAAAACAGGCATCCGCAGCTTTGTTCTGACGACCATCGAACTCGCCGCCTCGGGCAAAAATAGCGAGATCTAACATATCCACTTCACCACACCCTATGGTGTAAAGTTTAATATCAGCCGCATGGGCACTATGCACGATAGAGGTAGTAACCAGGACTACCTGACTCACTACAAATAGCTTTTTTAACATCTTACTTATCAATGGAGGACTCCAATTTTGGCACGTAGGCTTGTTTTTTAAGCCGTTAGTTTAGCCGTTTTTTCAAATTAAAGTAGCGAGGTTGTGAAATTCAGCTGACAACTTACCTAAACACTTAAGTATGTGAATATATCTTCTCTTCTCCAATGTACAGAGGTATTACCCCAACTTCTGCATAAATATAGTCACTTCGGCCATCGTTATACCAAACTTCTTTATGTAAGAGCGATTAACGATGGTTTTATCGTCAAAGGCCCAAATCCAATCATCAAACTTCACCCGGTACGTCGTATCATCGACGGGTAAGTCCATTTCATATCTCCAATTAAAAGCATTACCAAAAACCTGCCCTGTCGCAATGCCCTCAATGTCGCTGGCGGAGCCTGAGTACTGGTCATCACTGTGTGCAACAATACTCCAGATACGCTTTTCAACACCGTCACCTAGTTGATAAGTGAATGTTTCATCAAGCTTTAGTTCACCATTTTCAACGGTGCCAATTATATCAACTTCAAATCGCTGTACCAGCTCCCCCCGACGTCCTTGAACTATACCCCAAGCCTTCACTTCACCATTGAAGAAGGCTTCCAGATCGAATTTTTGTGTTGCATTACGATATTCATCACCATCGATAGATATCGTGCAACCACCAATAAAAAGCCCAATCAGTAAAGAGAAATATTTCATAGTAAGCCAGCAGAAAAGTAGTAATGAAGAGTTATACCAATAAAGCTATGCTAGGGATCAGTTGGTAGACCTACCAAGACAAAGGAATGATGAGCGGCTGCATAGCGCTATCAGGGTTACCAATCATCTCATCAAATGGTGAGTCATGCCTAAGTTGCACTCGTAGAACAGAAAAATCGGACATATCACCTTTTACCTGCTCTACACTACGAAAATGCAAGGGTCTGTCGTTTTCGCCAACTAGCATTCCTTGATGTTGTCCTACCTTTAACTCAACCAGGTACAAGCTCATATCAAAGGAATGTATGGTGACCTCGTCCAAGGCAACTTTGTGTTTTCGTAAATTATCCAGTGTGAATTTCATAGCAGTCATCATGTCATATCAATTGAGCATAAGATTGTTACGAGCAAGATCACTATTTAGTTCTAAGCTTTTACGTTCTTGGCCAAACGCGCTTTTCGCATAACATCTAAACTATCGCCTAAATGCTTCTCAAAATAAGCATCGCAACCTATACACATATTGGCATAATCATTACCTTTCGGGTCAATAATATGGGAGCGTTGACGATACTTCTCACGATCCCAGCCATTATCAATGCCCATACCCTCTGGGTCGCCACGATTAATAGCGTCCATTGCAGGATGCCCTTTTAGGTCATCCAATATGCCTATGAGTGGTTCTTCCGTTAAATAACCTAACGCTGCTTTGGTTTTCATACAGCAAGGATAGACCGCACCATTGGGTTCTATTGCAACCTCTGAGCCTGCATAGCCATGATTCAAGAAATTCTTGCCACCAGCCCAACGTGCACAAAAGTTCGTCTTGTATGTGGCTTTCGATAACCCATTCGTCCAGCTGCGGCCACGAGGCCATAGTTCACCTATCCATAACTCGGGTTGTGCCCCGAAAAAAACAAAGAAAGGGCCATCTTCGTCCATATGGTCTCGCTCTTCAGGTGACTCAATACGCGGATCTTGAGCACCACCTAAGCTGGTTTCTTCAACACCAAAC
>CAZVDU010000062.1:3795-22762 GCA_964625615.1 uncultured Pseudoalteromonadaceae bacterium
GTTGGATTGCCATCACTGTTTTTTAGATCAGCGTCTAGGTAGCTGAAGTCATCGGGAAGATTCTGAATAATCTGCTGATAAGCACCCTGACCTTCTCCAACGACGGCTTCAAGTTCGTCTCTCTTGTAAGGACGAAAGCGCTCATCGTAACAATGTTCACAACGGCGGTGACACGCCCAGGTGACTACCCAATAAATACTTTCCAACGTTAATAAACTCCTGCTCCGCTAGGGCACATTATCTTTTAAGCAAATATGCTGATTTTCAACAGCATACACAGGGCCACCTGACATCTCATTAGCAACAATGGTGTCTTGCATATCGTGCGTCACCATTAAGACCGGTATTTGGCGTTCTATTGCTCGTGTAAAAACAAATTCGCGGAAACTTTGCTTCATGGTGTCGTCAAGCCGAGAGAACGGCTCATCTAACAACAAGGCTTCAGGTTCCGCTAACAGTGTTCTCATTAATGCAATACGATTACGCTCACCACCCGACAACGTCGCGGGATTTTTATGGTAGGTATTGGCTAAGTTGGCACTATCTAGCGCCTGCAGAATATGATCACACCTTTGTTGTCCTTTCAAAGAGGCACTCAATCCAAAGCCCAGATTCTCACCAACGGTTAAATGTGGAAAAAGCAGTGCATCTTGAAATAACATGCCTACCTTACGCTTCTCGATAGGAAGGCCTTCTATTTTTCGTCCATCTAAAACCACTTGCCCAGACGCATTAACTCTGTCGCTCTGTGTGCCGCTAATATAAGCAAGTAAAGTCGATTTACCACTCCCACTTGCTCCCATGAGACTCGATATAGTGCCAGGTTCTATCAACAATGTGACACCTTTGAGTAATATTCTGTTCTTAATAGAAATATTAATCTGATTCAACTGCAAAGACATCGACCTTACGCTCCAGTGCTCACGAAGTGCTCATCGTGGGTTATCTTCTTAATTCGTATAAGAGGTAGCCACTTAGCTAATAGTAGAGCGACCAATGGAAGGATCATTTGCACAACCGTCAATGCAGCCAGCAGGCGTCTATTACCACTTCCGGCGAGAGCCATTGTCTCTATGGTCACAGTCGAAAAACGTCCACCTCCAGCAAAAAGTGTAGGCAAATAAAGTGATGTAGACACCAGAAAAGCCAGCGCTACTGCATTGGCAACAGGCTTTTTCAGTAATGCGAGCTTTATCTCAAAGAAAACTCTAATGCGACTTGCTCCTAATGTTCGCGCTGCGTTGATCAGCTGTTGCTCAATCGCATTAAAGCTATCTGCTAGCATCAGCCACGCATAGGGCAAGCAAAACAGTATATGCGCCCATAAAACAGTGAACCAAAACCCATCTATCCGCATAAGGTTCCAACCCAAACTAAGGCCGAACATGATAGACACCTGAGGCGTGAACAAAGGAATAAATATCATCCATTTCACCAAGTGTTTAAATCGTCGTGAAAAAGGGTTTATCTCTAACCATATCAATGCGAGTGTTACCGACAATATGGCACTCAAAAAACCCAACCAAAGCGTCCGTATGAATGCTGGGAATAATAGATCGTTATTGTAGTGCCAAACAGACAACGATAACCCCGACGGAATTATATCGGGGAACCGCCACCCTTGGGTCAACGATTGGAGACACAAAACAATTAAACTTAGAGCAGCGACAATAATCAATAGACCGGTAGTGCGAGATGTGACCATTAAGAATCCCGACCATACATGTTGACGGACACCTCGATACGCCATTCCCTTAAACCATCGCATAACAAAGCCTTCTAGCAAGCGCCATATAATAAAAGCCAGGCCAGTAACAATAACAAGTAACACACTACCCGCGGCCAAAGGTTGTTGACTCAACAAATCACCATCTGAAAACCACTGCAACAACCTTACGCTCAATGTTGGCGGCTGACTCGGCCCCAAGACTAACGCTGGCTCAACTGCGCTCACTGAGTAAGCCAGTACAATAAAAATGGACAGGCGAATACGTTTAACAATCTCTGGCGTAACAACAAAAAACCAGCTCTGAGCAAAGCTATAGCCTAAACTTCTGGCAACATCCAAATGTCGCTTAGGTTTAATTTGATTAACCGCAATCACACTTACCACTATTAGGAAAATAGCCTCTTTCAGTACTAAACCCAGTATTAGAGAAACAGCGTAAGGATCATTTGGAAGAAGGTAGTCTGCCGGCCTCTCCCATTGCGTTAGCCAAGGAGAAATAAGGCGGGCAATAAATCCAGAGGGTGTCAGCAAAAAAGCAGTAGCGACTGCCATTGAAATATGGGGGGCAGCTAGTACTAACCTACTTAATATATCAAACAGAACATCACTCTTTTTTCTATAACGCCAAGCAACGAAAGCTTGCGAAAAGAAAAAAGATAACAGCGTCGCAACTAAGCCACTCGCTATAGACAACAATACTGAGCGGCTTAAAGCTGGACTTGATAACAAGGCTTGCCATGCTGACAAGTCAGGCGCTTGCCAATGCCCTAATTCAATAAACCCAAAGGCGGGTAGTAGCATGCCAATTGCAGCCATCAACAAGGGCACGGCAAATACCAGTATGAAGAGTATCTGCACCGCCAACTTGTTCATCGACTAAATCGCTCCAACCATAGCCTCTCAAGGTATTTAGTCCAACTCGGATGAGGTTCGGCCAAGGACGCACCTAAATCAACATTGATCAAAAGGCTATCTCTGCGTAACGCAGTAAACAGCCTTTTTTCAGTCGGGCCTAGCTTTTCAATATCGAGTGAACTGGCATCACCCCATGTTCTAATATCCGCTTTTCGAGCTTGAGCCTCGGATGACAGCAAAAAATTAGCCACAACCATTGCTCCCTCCTTAGAGTTCGCGTTGGATGGGATAGCAACAAAATGCCCATTCGTTAGCGCACCTGTGTCCATCGTATAGGTTCTCGTCGTATCGGGTAACTGCCCAGATAGAATCCCACTAATGCCTTCGGCAGGATTAAAATTCAAGCTAAAGTCGACTTCATTGTCTGCCAGCAATTGCTTTAGTGCTTCTGCACTCACGGGGAAGCTGTTACCTGAGCGCCATAGAAATGGATGCAACTGTTCCAAGTATTCAAATACGGGGTCTGCGAGATAGGTCGCGTTATCCGACACTGGCTTAGACAGTCGCTCTTTATCTCTTGTGAACTCAATCAGTAACTGTTTGAGAAAGCTACTTCCGACAAAATTAGGCGGTGCTGGGTAGGTAAGTCGGCCAGGGTTTTTGGAAGCCCAGTCGAGCATCTCTTTTGCACTTTGCGGTGGTGATGCAACAGCGTCGCTATTGTATAGCCAAACTAAAGTAGATAGACCCCATGGTACCTGCAACTCATCAACATCTATGGTGAAATCTTTCACGAAAGCAGGCTGACTATGATCGACCCAATAAAAGTTGGGAAGTTTTGACGACAAAGGACCAAATAGCATTTGATTCGCTTTAAGGTCAGCGAAGTTCTCGCCATTAATCCAAATCAAGTCAACGGATCCACCTTGTTCACGCCCGGCAGCCCGTTCAGACAATATCCTGGATACTGCTTCAGCAGTGTCATTTAATTTAACGTGTATCAGATCGACTTCAAACCTTTGTTCAACCTGTTCGCTCACCCAATCAATATAAGCATTAACTCGAGGATCTCCCCCCCACGCGTTCCAATAAACACTTTGTTCTTTAGCCCTCTCTTCAATTTGATTCCAGCTAACGTCAAGGGGGTTACTTTGAACATTGTCCTGTTCCACCGACTTAGAGCACGCCAAAAGACCGAAAACTGTCAGCAAGGGCAACAGCAGCTTGCTGCTCGGTAATACTTTTTGAAAAACCATTGTTTTATTAGTGCTCATGAAAATAGTTTAGATAGCTTCTTTTGACCGTGTACAACCCTATCAACTTGCAATGCATGTTGTCCTAGGGTGTAACTTGTTTTTGTGGTTTTTGCATCATCCAGAACAACATGACCAAACCGACCAAAGCTGCCGCCGTTAGTCCCACAGATATATGCTCATTGGCGGTTATAGACCAGCTTACCACTATCAGTACACACCCTTTTATCGCTTCGAGCACCAAGGTATATGATCGTTGTTCTAAAAACACCCCCAATGTATAACCGCAAAAAGCGACAAAACCAATAATCGCGAATTGTTCAAAAGCGTTATACTGTGAAACATTCAAGAGTAAAAGCAACCCAACACCAAGCATAATACTATGCTGTAAAATGGCATATAACTTAGATAACAGGCTGAGCTGAACATCAAACTTTTTAAACTGACTTAGATCAGACTTAGCCAATGGAAAGTCTCTTTCCACATCTGCAGGACGCCAACCTGTCCGGCCAAACCATACCTTAGCTTTGTCCTGCCAGTTTTTTGTGCGCACACTATCTTTCACGAGTTGACTATAAACCTGTACGTTGGTCCAAACTGGATTCCAGCTTTTCAGCGCCTTACGCACACCGTAGATAGGCACTTCGTCTACTCGTTCTTCTTGAAAGGAGCCAAACAATCTATCCCAAAGAATAAAAACCCCACCATAGTTACGGTCGAGGTATATCGCATTTTGCGCATGATGTACGCGATGATTGGAAGGGCTCACAAAGAACAGCTCAAACCAGCCTAGCTTGGGAACATGCCTTGTATGCACCCAAAACTGATAAACAAGGTTCAATGAGCCAACACTCACCAACACATAAGGCTCAATGCCTAACAATGCCATCGGGATATAGAAAATCCACCCTAAAAAGCTGCCACTTGTCTGCCTTAAAGCAGTCGTTAAATTGTATTCTTCACTTGAATGGTGAACAACATGAGCGGCCCAAAGGATGCTCATCTCATGCCCCATACGGTGCTTCCAATAGTAAAGAAAATCGTAGATGATAAACGCCACGACCCAAAACAACACTGACTTCTCCCAAGCCAGCATGGCAAAATTCTCATAAACAACCACATAGATGGTTAACGGTAAGAGGTTTTTTGCCAAGCCGCTCATTTGGCTTAGTACGCCAGCATTCAAACTGCTGATAGCATCATTGGTACGGTAAAAATTCGTTTTGCGCCATTTTTCAACAATCAGCTCGACAATAATTAACAAGAAAAAAAACGGAATTGCATATAGCACAAAGTTCATTTGGCCCACTCCAACACAAAATTCCGGACTTTTCTGCTATCGAAACTTACACAATTCATCTTAAATTCAGTCTTGATTATTATATTTTTGTCGATATTAACAGTATTATACCAGTCACTTGAACAGCTTTATTATCTCGTTACATTCATTTTAAAATAGGTAATGCAATTGACATCTTAATTGGTTAACGTTGGATTCGAAAATCTGTTGACCTTTGGACATTAATCACTTGGTTTGGGAGTTCCATGACCGAAGATACACAAAGCAAGAAATCTCTAGTACCGCACATTTCTATCGCGGTATTGATTGTATTGATACTGCTCACTATTTGGTTGTGGCCATCCAAAGAAGAGCCTGCTGTTGTCGTCAAGGTTCCGATTAAGGAGCCAGAAGTTTCAACGCCTGAACCAGTGCCTGAGCCGATTGAAGAGCCTCAGTCTATCGAACCTGAGCCAGAAATCGAAGACCCCTTACCAATAGTAGAGACACCGCCTGAGCCGGAACCAACACCTGAACCAGAAGTTATTGATAGTAGCGATATAGCCATTAAGACAGCACTAGCAGGCATTATCGAATACCCAGAACTTACACGTATTTTAATCAACGATGAGCTATTGAGGCGTTTTGTTGTCTTTGTTGATAATTTAGGTAACGAAGAATTAGCCAATAACTTCCAAGTCCTGCAGGCACCTGAAAAACCATTCAGAACCTATCGTCAGGCAGACAAAGAGTGGATAGATGCTGCAAGCTTTAAACGCTACACCCCCTATGTAGACGTTTTAGAAAGTACTGAACCCGATAAACTTATCGAGCTTTATGATTATTACAAGCCTTCTATCCAAGAACATTATGCGGAGATTGGCTACCCCGATGACAATTTCGATGAAACGTTGATTAACGCTATAGAACACTTGCTAGACACGCCTGAGGTACCTATTCCTATAGAGGTCTATACTGAAAGTGTGGTTTATAAGTTTCGCGATGACCGTATTGAAAACTTATCCAATGTACAGAAGCAGTTGCTCAGAACAGGCCCTGAAAATATGCGTCTTATTAAGGCAACACTGCGCGAAATTAGAGACATAGTAGAAGATCGTCTGTAAAAAGATTGCACCACAATAATGTGAGAAGCCAATGGATCTTAATCAATTACAACAACAAATTGGCGACAAAACTGGGAAGCTCCCTCCTGTAGACAAATGGGATCCTGATTTTTGTGGTGATATCGACCTTCAAATTAAACATGATGGTAGTTGGTGGTATATGGGTACGCCGATAGGACGCAAAGCCTTAGTGCGACTATTCTCAACCGTGTTAAAAAAAGAAGGTGACAAATACTTTTTGGTCACGCCCGTCGAGAAAGTCGGTATTCAAGTAGAAGATGTTCCCTTTATAGCTACGCAGTGGCAACAAACCAACGATGGCATTGTTTTCAGCACACTAACTGAAGATAGTATTCTTGCTAGTGAAGAGCATCCTATTGCATTGATGCAAGATAAGGTTAGCCAAGCAACTTTGCCCTATATTAATGTCAGGCGAAACCTTTGGGCTAGGCTTCACCAAAACGTATTTTACCAACTCGCTGACCTGGGCACCCCCCAAAATCATGACGGACATCAACAATTAATGATAGAAAGCCGAAATTATGCGTTCAGTTTAGGTCATTTGTAAATCATTTCGTTCATACTACGCCGTTGTAAACAAGCACTGCCAGCTACACAAGATTAATCGCGATGAAGCCGAGTTCAAGCTTTGCTGATAGCATTAATATGACATATTGTAGGGTGCTTAATTGTCCCAATCGACATGTAGAAGAAAACAACGGCCTTATGAAAATAATAAAAAACATCCTAGCGAGCTCGCTCATACTCAGCTCCTCACTGGCTCTAGCAGATACTTATATCCATGCTGGGAAAATGATACCAGCGGATAGCAAAAAGGTTTTCAACAAAATGACCATCGTCATCGATGGCAATAAGATTAAAAGAGTTGAAAGAGGTTACAAGCAACCAGCCCAAGGCGATGAGCTTATCGATTTATCAGACTCTACCGTTTTACCTGGTCTCATTGATATGCACACGCATATCACATCACAGTATGGCCCAAGAGCAAATGTCGAACGTTTTACACTTAATGCAGCCGATTATGCTCTTAACGGCGTGCGTTATGCTGAATTAACACTCATGGCAGGTTTTACGACAATACGTAACTTGAATGACGAATATAACGCCAGTGTTGCACTAAGAAACGCCATCAACAGAGGTGTTGTTGATGGCCCTCGTATTTTTACAGCGGCAAAAGCACTCTCGTCAACAGGCGGCCATATCGACCCAACCAATGGTTTTAATAGTGAGTTAATGGGTAACCCTGGGCCTAAAGAAGGTGTTGTCAATAGCCCAGCAGACGCTAGACAAGCCATTAGGCAACGCTATAAAGACGGTGCTGACTTGATTAAAATCGCCTCAACCGGTGGTGTATTAAGTGTTGCAAAAAGCGGTCAAAATCCGCAGTTTACTGATGAAGAGTTAGAAGCTATTGTCGCCACAGCAAAAGATTATGGCTTTAAAGTTGCCGTGCATGCCCACGGTAAACTTGGTATGGAGCGCGCTATCATTGCTGGTGTTGACTCCATTGAACATGGCACCTATATGGATGACGAAACATTCAAACTAATGAAAGAACACGGTACCTACTATGTTCCGACTGTATTAGCAGGTAAATGGGTGGCAGAAAAAGCTGAAATTGACGGATTCTTCCCAGCGCTTGTTCGCCCTAAAGCCGCAGCTATTGGGCCATTGATACAGAACACATTAAGCAGAGCTTATCGGGCAGGCGTTAAAATAGCTTTTGGCACAGATTCAGGCGTTTCTGCTCACGGCGACAATGGTAAAGAATTCGTTTATATGGTCGAAGCAGGCATGAAACCTATTGATGTTATTCGTACAGCAACCTTTCATGCTGCCGAACTACTTGGTGAGTCAGATTCATTGGGCACCATTGAGCCTGGTAAGTTTGCTGATTTCGTTGCTGTAAAAGGCGATCCAACCGATGATATTAACCATATTAGAAATATTCATTTCGTAATGAAAGACGGCAAAATCTACAAACAATAATTAGATCACTGCTTATTTTTAAACAACTTTAGAGACACTTGGAGCACAACATGAAAAAGTTCATCCCAGCATTATTGCTGACACTGGCAGCGAGCGCATCTGCATTCGCACAAGATTTTGAAGCGACAGGCGAAAAAATCAAAGCGGCTATGGCATCAGATGTTCGCACAGAAGCTGAAACAGATCGCGACCGTAATAGACGTCCGTTACAAACATTAGAATTCTACGGTTTGCGCGACAATATGCGTGTTGTTGAACTAGTGCCTGGCGGCGGTTGGTATACAAAAATCCTAGCCCCTGTTCTTAGAGATAATGGTGAATACTATGCCGGTATTGGTGCTGGTCGCCTAACCACTATCTTAGAAGGTAAAGAGGGTTTCGATAAAGTCAATATTATTGCTGAAGACGCTGAATTCGAGCGTGGAGAAGAAGGCGGCGTTCCTTTAACCAGCATGAAAATAGATAGCCTTGGTATAAATGACGTAGATATCGTTTTTACCTTCCGTAACTATCATAACTTCACCGAAGAGGGTCGTAGAGCGATGAATAAAGTGGCTTTTGATGCATTAAAGCCTGGTGGTATCTACGCTGTTGTTGATCATACAAAGCGCCACATGGAACCTTTAACACGAGACAATCGTCGTCGTGTTGACCCAGTATTAGCCATTAAAGAAATCTTAGAAGCAGGCTTTGAGTTTGTTGATTACACAGACTTACACCGTCGCCAAGATGACGAACTACGTTATGAAGTGGGTGTTAAAACAGTAACAGGTAATACTGATCGTTGGACATTCAAGTTCCGTAAACCTGAGTAAGCAATACGCTCACTCATAGGACGGATTTATTGCTAATAAACCTGCCCTTACATAATAAAATAACGCAAAGAAAGGCTTCTATATAGAAGCCTTTCTTATTGGAAAAAATTAAGAGGAGCTACTGATATTAACCAAATCAGAAATATGTTGTGCTATCTCTATAGGGGAGTCTTCTTGTAAGAAATGCTTTCCTCGAACTTTATGCCAGCTATTTAGGCTTAGCGCCTGACAGATATCAGGGGCATATTTGTTCATTTTCAATGCAGGGTCTTGTTCTCCCCAAATCACTTGAGCCGGAAATGCTCTATCACGTAAAGCCGCTAGAATGCCTTCTTCGTAAACAGCCGTCCTTTCGAATCCTCGCATAATTTTCCTAAAGGCGCGGCCTCCATCGTTCATAGTGAGTAAGTCACCGTATGCTCTAATCTCGTCATTTGTTGGCCCATCATGCATGCCCTGCATACGCATAAGAGCAATGATTGCAGGCGTTCGCAGAGAGGCAACCCATAAACGATCAATTAACGGATAGGTGAATGGCTCCATTACCCAAGGTCGCTTAAAACTTTCGACATGGACAAGTGTATTTAATACTGTGAGCGATAATATTTTATCGGGAATGCGCCGGATCAATTCAAACCCAATAGGCCCACCAATATCATGCACCACCAAATGGAATTTCTCTATGTTAGCCGCAACAACAGCTTTTTCCGCCCATGCAGCTAGCGCACTCCAAGAATAATCAAAATCAACAGGACGCTCAGAGAAACCTAACCCAGGGAAATCAAAAGCAACACCTTCCAATCCATTGTTAGCTAATGCCGGTAATACTTTCCGGTACAAAAAAGCTGAAGCAGGCACACCGTGCAAACACACAACAGCATCTCCCTTACCTTGTCGCCATATCCTAGAGTTTGCGCCATCAACCTCTAGCGGCTGACTGAGATGAAACCAATCATTTAATAGTTTTTGTCTAGACACATTTACTTCACACTTAAGTCGAACTACATCATTGATTTATAGCATTCAATAGCAATAGAACGCCACTCAATTAAGAAGCTTTACATAATATGAAAGTTAAATATCTGTTGAAGTGCGAGGGTTATAAGTCGAGGCTAAAATAGCTTTATTGCGCTTGGTAAGGCAATAACCAAGCCTTGAGCAAACACAAAATAAGGCAAATAAACCTAGAATAATCGCAATAGAGCCCTTGGCTAAAACAACCATTATTGTTGCAACATTGTCTTCACTTTGACTGATGTAACCACTCTGCTGCTTCGTATCTGCACCTTGTAAGACATGTTCCAGCTTGGCAATAGATGCCTCATTTAAACGCTGCTTATTTGTAGGAACGAAAACAACGAGTGCTAGTGATGTAATAAACAAGACGAACATCGCCAACATATGCTTAGAAGTGAACCGCATAATAAACCTTTCTTCTGACACTAACCGCAAAAACAAGCTTCGAATAAAAGAGCCTGTATCAAGAATTGCAGACTCTATGGCGCAGAAGATACTCGCGAATGTTTGCAGTAATATGTCAGACTAAAGATGATTTATAAAAAAGCGCCTTCTGACGCTTTTTTATAGGACGAATGTTATGACCTTTTGATTAGAAAAAGTCTTTTCTAAACTCAATACCAACAACTCTTGGCTGATTAACAATACCGGTTAAGTTATTGAAATCTATAGCTGCTCTCAAGTTCTCTTCGTCGGTAATGTTACGCGCAAAGAGTGCTATCTCATATTCATGATCGAAGTTTTTGTAACCTAAGCGTAAGCCACCTTCAAAGTTGTCATCTGTTGTAAATTCAACAGATTCATACAAAAAGATATTCGTTTCACCTTGGAATGCCCAATCAGTGAACGCATAAAACTCACCACTGTCTGTCGGAATGCTATACCGCGCGGTGAAATTAAAGATAGTCTCAGGTGCTTGTGGTAACGGATTGCCATCTACGATGGCAAGGCCATTCTCTAACGTATCAGTTGGTGTACATTGACCCGAACCACAAACAGCAACACGCAAGTCAGGATCATCAATTTCGGTATCGTTATAACTGAAGCCCGCTGTAAATGTTAGGTATTCTGAAGCAAGCCATTGCAAATCAAACTCAACGCCTTGCCCGTTAGCCTGATCAGCATTGATCAACGCTGTGTTATTACCATCACCACCGATAGCCGACAATTGAATATCATCAATTTGGTAGGCGTAAACGGCACCGTTAATGCGTAGCGTATCATCAAGCAAGTCTGCTTTAAAACCAGCTTCAATAGAGTTGATAGTTTCGGATTCAGCAACTGATGGGAACCCTTCAAACGCAACGTCACGCCCTTGAATGGTTTGCGCCCTAAAGCCATTCGAATAGCGAGCATAAAGGCTGGTATTGTCATCTAGCTTATAGTTTAAACTGAGCTCACCGCTCACTTGCCCATCATCAACATCAATGGGGGCAATGTCCTGAATTGAAGCCAACCCAATCACTAAAGCGAAACCATCTACATTTTGATCGCCAACTCTCAATGACTTTTCATCATCTGTGTAACGAAGGCCTGCGGTAATATCTAACTTATCGTTGATATCGTATGATGTTTGCCCAAATACTGCCCATGTGGTGTTTTCATGGAACACTGTTGTCGCACCAAAGAAACCATCAATGGTCGTAACATCAAACTCAGAGTCAAAGAAAAACGCGCCAACTTGCCATGTCAGGTCGGTATCATCCGAGCTGGCTAGGCGAATCTCCTGCGTAAACTGGTTAAAATTATCGAGCTGATCTTCAGTTACTGCACCAAAAGGAATTACACCCGGAAAGCTCGTTTGGTCGGGTATGCCATCGCCATTGGTGTCAATGCTTGGGTCTGGTATTCCATCTCCATTTATATCAACATTAGGCGTATTAACGATCGCTCCGCCATCAATATCACCTAAACTTCGTCCCGAAATACTCTCATTAGCCGTAATAGACGTTAACGTGTTGCCATTCGCCAAGGTATATTCTAATTTAAGGCTAACCCCCGTATTAATATACTTTTGAGGATTATTATCTCCCTGATCAAAAAACACGCGATCACGATCAAAGTTTGAATTGAGGCCTTGTTGACCTGTCGTCAACACATTCGCGCGAAATACGCTCGATGTACCATCAAGATTTCTATTTTGAACACTTAATAACGCGTTAAAATCATCATTAGGGTTATACGCCAACTGTGCTCGCCACGCTAACTCTTGAAAGCCGCCAAGCGCATCATCTTCTCCCGTAAAGCCATTATCGATAAAATCACTACGATTTTGAGATAGGAAGGAGAAGCGACCAGAAAAATCGCCGCCTAACCCACCACCAACTGCACCTTCAAAATTACGTGTACCCAAAGAGCCAAATGCCACTTTAGTATAAGCTTCAAAGTCTTCAGTTGGCTTATTTGAGTCGAACTTCACAATACCAGCTGTTGTGTTACGGCCAAATAACGTCCCTTGAGCGCCGCGTAACACTTCTACTTGTCCTACATCGAATAGCGGAAAGCTTTTTAAGATAACGTTCTCTTTCACAACATCGTCAATAATGATCGATACAGGTTGCGATGCAGCCAGATCAAAGTCGGTATTACCCAAGCCTCGAATATAAAAACGCGGTGCAACACGTCCGTTAGATGACTCTGCGTATAAGCCAGGTACACGCGTCGCTAACTCTAAAATATCACCACCGCCGGAAAACAAACTGTCGAAACGCTCACCATTTAAAGTCGTAATTGAAATCGGTACATCTTGGATGCTTTGTGTCCGCTTTTGTGCTGTTACTGAGATCACTTCAAGCTTACCCGCTTCGGTTTCTTGTTCATTATCCGCTTCTTGTGCGAAGACCAAAGAGGACCCCAAAGCCACCTGCACACTAAGGGCAAGCACCGTTTTTTTGCGTATGTTCATATTGTTTCCTGTTGATTATAGCCATCACAGACGGCATCAAAGTGGTTGTACCAGTGATAACACAATTATGGCAAATATCACGCGAGTTAGCACCGTTATCACAAAACCAGACCAACTAGTCAATATAAATATGATGCTTTGACTCAAATGTTATAAAACCTATGTGCGAGCATGCGTCAACGCTATAATCTTAGACCATGGAAAAAGCAACAAATAAGAATATGACTAAAACAGTAAAAATCGATGACCTAATCGTGGGAACTGGTAAAGAAGCAGAGCGCGGCGCTTTAATCACTGCACATTATAGCGGGTGGTTAGAAGACGGCACTGAATTTGATTCGTCATATAAGAATAACACGCCATTTCAAACAGTGCTGAGCAGTAAACGCGTTATTCAGGGCTGGATACTGGGCTTAAAAGGTATGAAGGTTGGTGGTAAGCGACGCCTGTGGGTGCCTGCTGAACTAGCCTACGGTGATCGACAAATAGGAACAATGATTCCACCTGACTCAAACCTGACATTCGAGATAACGTTGTTGGAAGTGCTGACTCGTGATTAGAGCATGTTAACTAGGCATTTGAAGCGTCAATCTTCGCTGGCAAAATGTTGTTGGCGCACTTGTTCTAAACTCGCCTGTGCTTTTTGAATATCGCCATCTTCAATAAATCGAGCAAAAACAGCAAACGCATCTTGTGCAAAGTCATAAGGAGCGTCTCTGTCAAAATATTGAGTATAATTTGTAGCTTGCGTCAATACACTTTGGGCTGCTTCCAAAAAATAACTTTGACCTATACCTTCACTACCGTTCGGGGAAAGGTTGTTAATAGTGTCGTTGATACCCCTCTGTGAGCCGGCCTCAGACATAAATACCAGAAACTTCTTCGCGGCGACCTTATTTTTACTAGTCGCTGGGATAAGAAACATATCTGTAGGCGTTTCTTCTGTCACAGTTATCGTTTCATTAATGATAGGAAAACGAAAGAACTTAAAATCATCGCGAATACTCGGTGGAATTTGCGTCGTCATATAACTACCCGCCAACATCATTCCTGCATCATGACGGTAAAGAAGCGGTAATAATTGCCTAATATCAACATGTATGGCACCTTCATTAAAATAGCCGCCTTTGATCAGTTCTCGCCAATGGTTAAAAACCGCATGTATCCGTTCATCTGAAAACGGTACCTCTCCGGCAGCGACATCGCGATGAAAAGACATCCCATTAATGCGTAGGTTTAGGTAATCAAACCAACTTCCTGTCGGCCAAGGATGTTTAGTACCAATGGCGATAGGAGTCACTTGATTGTCTTTCAAGATCTGACCCACCTTCAGAAAATCCTGCCAATTCTTTGGTACACGAATACCCAGTTTTTTAAACAGTGAATCACGGTAGAAAAATCCCCAATAACCTTTCGAGTAAGGTATGGCGTATTGATAACGACCAACTGATACTAAATCTTTATCAGACTGACTATAATGCGCTTGCATAATATGGTCTTGCCACAAGTCAGAAACAGGTTCAATCCGCCCCTCGTTAACAAACTCTTCAAAACGTCCAGGCCAAGGCCAGTTAAGCACATCAATATCGTCTGGATTTTCAAGCCAAAGCGCAGAGTTTTCTTTATAGTTGGCATCATCTTGAGAGACATACTGAATACGAATACTGGGGTAGCGCTGATTAAACGCAGTCGCTAACTGTTCGAAGGCATTGCGCTGTTCAACGCTAAAAATAAGTAGAGATACTTTTAAAACAGTCGTTTTTTCGGACGCAAGCAATGTACTGCCGCTGACTTGCAACAATAAGAAAAAGGTAATGTAGAAAAGTCCCTTTTTCTTAAAAAAATCCACCATATCCTGGCCCCGGAGTTCACCTGAACACTAACGGTTACCGAGCCATCATATACTGCTAATTTGAACTAAGCGACAGTAATCGATCGTGCTCAGACGATGATAGCCCAGGTTATTAATTAACCCAGGCTAATAAGACAAGCTTTACAGTTCAACCTTATTATTAAACCAAGGCATATCAAAAATACGTTGTACGAATGCAGCAAGCTTAGGCCAGCGTTTTTCGTCTACAGTCAAACCAGCTACTTCCGCATTGACAAAAGGCCCGGCAATTGCGATATCAGCAATACTCAACGTATTACTAACAAAGTATTCGTTATCACCTATCTGCTCTTCAAGATAATCGAAAATTACCGGTATGTCTTCAGCAATAGCTTTGCCAACGGCCTCTTCATCTGATGGTGTATCAAAGAATTTAGGGTTAAGTACGCGCTGGAAGAAAATCGTACCTAACGTAGCGACCATATGAGAGTCTGCGTATTCTTCAAACCACAGTGCTTTACCACAATCACTAGCCTCTTGAGGATACAGTGCTTTTTCAGGGTGACACTTTTCCAAGTATACGCTAATGACTGAAGAGTCTCCCAATGTGACATTATCATCTTGATAAACGGGGATTTTTCCTACTGGATTCAACGCTAGTAACTCACTCTTATCACCAAAAGGAATAATTGGGTTGATCGTGTATTCAATACCTTTGATATCAAGTACTGCTTGTACTTTTCTAACATAGGGAGAAACTGGAACACCGTGTAAAATTGCCATAAATAATATCCTCACATATAGGTTAAATAAATTTCCAACGCATCATAAGAGAATCCTCCCCCTCTTAGCCAAGATCAAAAAGGAAAGAGATATTCAATACTTGTCATTGTGAAAGTGTAAAAGCGCACTTTGACGAAGCAATCATAAACAAGACTAGATGAGATGGACTCTCCATATAAGAGGCTTTAACCTCAAATAACTGTTCTATCCCTACCCGCTTTTTTAAAATTTAGTCACTTCAAAATCAGCGAGCCGAATAATATCCTGCTCAGCTGCTAGCATCGCCTTGCTTTTGAGTGAGCGGTAGAGCCCCCACTTGGGCCTAACAAAATGTTCAGACTCAGTGCCTCGCCACATATCAATATCATCCGACTCATAAGCCAAAACTGTTTTGTTATCAGATAAACGTCTTATCTTTAACATCAGAGATCCATGGTCCGAATAGGTCACCATACAGTCTGCTTCCAACCATTCGCCAGCAACCTCATCCCAAGGCATTTTCGCCAAGATAGATGCTTTTTGAACCGCAGCATGAGACAAGCCAAACCAACGACTGCCGCCACTATTAACGCCAGATAGCGTCAAAATAGGCATGCCAATACCCTTATCGACCGACTTCAGTTGAAAGAAGTGGCTGAAGTTTTTTGATAACGACATGTCAGCGTCTAGTTTAAATTTCCATCGATAGTTTACGATCTCTCCTTCATAGCCCTTTAAGCTCTGTTTTGAGCCAGCATAGGCTTTGATTTCATTGCGTTGTCGGTCGTTAAACTTTTTATACTTGTCTCTGTCTTTATCGATATCCCGATGCAAAACAAACACAAAGTGATGTCCCACAATATCGTCCGTTGCTTCATAGATATGCTTTTGGGTTGGGTGGTTTTCAGCGTATAAATCTGGCGACTCTATCGACCGCGCACCACCAAACTCTCTAATCAAATTATAGGCTGTTAAACCGCTACCAGGACCGTCAGCTTGCAGTGTTGAAACCTGTTTTTGAGATTCTGCCTCAACACTCGCAACAAAAGTAAGCAGACATAAAAGTAGCGTTTTGATCGTTGGCAACATAGGCAAATACTTTATAAGTAGTCATAACAGGAAATGTAACACCGGCGACAGCATCCGATAAACTTTATTTGTAACCTTTTAAAAAGTGCTGCGTAATTATCATTATGAAAGGACAAAAATTTAATAAAATCCTAGCAGAACACCAACAACGTATTTATTCGTTGGCGTTATATATTTTGCGTAACAAGCAAGAAGCCGAAGATATAACGCAGGATGTATTTACGCGCCTTTGGGATAACCTCGAACAAATCGAGTTTGAGCGTATCTCAAGCTGGCTCAACACAGTAACGCGCAATGCCTGTATAGATAGGCTACGTAAGCGAAGAGAGTTTGCCCCAGTGTCAGACGAGCATCAGGTAACGCAGAATCATCAAGAGCCGGCAGGCAACCTTCAGCAACAACAGTTAAGCACATGGTTAAGCCAAGCAATTTCACGACTCAAAGAACCTTACAGCTCTTTAATCATGCTATGTGACGTCCAACAAAGCAGCCAACATACAGCTGCACAGTCACTCAATCTCACCACCACTCAAGTCAAAGTGTATTTGCACCGAGCACGGCACCAATTAAGAACGTTGCTAGAGGACTTTATTCATGAAAAATGAAATACCATGGCAGAAAACACTCGATGCCTATTTAGCAGAAAACGCTCTATCAACCGATACTCGTGTATTAGCGAGAGCATTAGCCAGCGACAATTCTGAGGTTGCCTCTCGAACCACGCTTCACATTGAAGAGTTAGAGCGAGCACTGCACATCGAACAACACCTCGATAATATTGGCTTGCAGCCTTTGCCGGCTAACTTGGAAAAGCGATTAAGGCATATCAGTAAAACAAAAGAAAACAATAATATTGTGTGGGGTAAGTTTACCGCTAATTGGAAGAAGATAAGCGCCATTGCCGCAACAATCATTGCAGTCGTTCTGTTTGGTAACGTAAACCAACATACACCCAGTAGCCAACAACCAACGCTAGCGGAAATAAAACGAGCTGAGCAAGAATTTGCCGTCGCCTTGCAATATATCGCTTTCGCGCAAGCAAAATCAGCCAACAAAATTCAGCAAACCTTAGATACGAACATACGTTATCCACTCAACCAGGGCTTGCTAAAACCACTTAACCACTTTAAGGAATCATCATGAGAGCATTATTCTTATTTATCTTTTTGAGCACATCACTATTCATTAGCGGAAAAACGTATGCAGACGATATTACGCAAAAGCGCGGCTATGTTGAGTTCACAAACCTTGACTCAGTGTACGGAGAACCCAAAGTATTAGTTAACTTAAATAAAACCATGCTAGGTTTTGTCAGCAAGCTTAATGTATCAGACCCAGACACTAACGAGTTAATCAGCAAACTAGAAGGTGTCAGGGTATATGTTTATGACATTGCAGGTAATGACGGGCCAGCACTGGACTTAATCGCCGAAGTCAGCAAAGACATTCAAGCAAAAAACTGGCTACCTATCGTCTCTGTGAATGAAGAGGATGAAAAAGTCCGAATATTCACCAAAATAACGGACGATGTGATGGATGGCCTTGTCGTTATGGTTGTTGAAAATGATCACGAAGGCGAAGCCGTATTTATCAACATTGTTGGTGAAATAGACCCTGAACAAATTAGCAAAGTGACTGACTCGCTAAACATCGATGTTAGCCTTAAATAAGGAGGCAACCATGAACGCAATCAATATCTCAGTAAAGAAAGTTGCCCTCTTAGCCGCAATCACTAGCACTTTATTGCTCAGTGGCTGCGGCATTACGGCTAAGCGACTACATGATCACGCCGGTTACGCCGATATAGAATCGCCCTCTTGGTGGCAAGCTGACAATGAGCTTAATTTATCATTAGGCCCAACAACAATACGCGCTGCTAGATGGTTTACTAGCATTGATAAGGACCCCGATATCAAAGCCTTATTGAAGGATGTAAAAGGAGTGAGGATCAGCGTTTACAATATTGAAGACAACAATAAACTATTCGGCGAAATGATCGCTGAAACACAAACCAACTTAAATGCAGACGGCTGGCACCCGGTCATCCGTGTGAATGAAAAAGAGTCACACGAAACAATGCTTATGTTTATGAAATCTGACGGAGACATTATTGATGGTCTAGTCGTATTAACCCTTGATGATGACGAAGCAGTTTTTGTCAATGTCATTGGCAATATTAGGCCTGAGTCTTTTGAGCCGTTAATGGCTGAAGTTTATCATAAGGAATGACATGTTAATTCAGCTGCAAATCTAACGCCTCTGACACCCAATACCTGCTAAGCACTTCACTCTTGAGTG
>CAZVDU010000063.1:0-22325 GCA_964625615.1 uncultured Pseudoalteromonadaceae bacterium
TCGCGACCCCCGGCGTGACAGGCCGGTATTCTAACCAACTGAACTACCACTCCACTTGATTTCGTAATCAATTCAAACAGTTAACAAGATGCTCTACAACGCCCTTCCCAACTGCGGCGCAGATGATAAGGCGTCCCCTATAATGAGTCAACTTATTTTTCAGTTAAATGACAGATTAATGTGTTAACTGGTGGGATATTAATCATTCTGGAAATAATGCCACCAGTACTGACTCAACTTCCCCAATTAATCATTAGAAGACACTCTTGTTGTTAACTATCTGGCATTGATAACTCAGCAATTTCTGATTCTGAGGTTTGCTTATTACCATCGCCATCACTTTTTGACTTTTTCTTAAATTTAAACCGAGAAAAGAAAGATGAAGATTCTCCGGTTTCTTTACCCGCCTCTGGCGACTTAGCTCTGACAAGCCACCAAATCAATCCTCCACCAATAAGCAGTATCCCAACATTAGCAATCGCAATGTAGATATAATACTTTGCATTATCTTCTTCTGGAACTTCCTCAATAGTATCGATTGCTTGCGAATCAGAACTGGGTTCACCGGTATCAATTGATGCATCTTCATTCTGCGCATCTAATGCTATTTCAAGCTGCGGTTCTTCAACGAGGAAAGTGAACTCAGGGACATCCAGTATAAAATCACGCCCTCCATGTGTTTTACCAAAGGCAGTAACTTTAGCTCTAAAAATACCGTATTCGTAATTAATGACTTGATGTACCCTTTCTTCACTTGAAGGCTCAGACAGCGAAAAGTTCTGAACATCACCATTAGGGTATGTCACTTTTCCATCTATAATTAAGCTGGTTATATCAACATTCTCTCGATCAGCATCAATCTTTAAATAGTGATACCCCTCACCTTCTCCGCCTTTTTTAACACTCAGACTAATAGGATTAGGAAATAACCGTATCGGCTCACCAACTTGCTCTCGGCTGAACATAGGCGTTTCTACTGTATAAACCGAACGCCACTCCCCCTCTGGTATCTTAAGGTTGTACTGGCCTGTATACACACCGTCCTGCGGCCGTTCATCCATGCCCAATCCGTTGTCGGTGAATATGGCAATATCCTGCTTCTGTAATCCAAAGTTATTAAATTCAGGGTTATTTGTGCTGGCAAATTGAATCGTCAGCTGAACAAGATCATTGAATTGCCTGGTATCAATAACCTCACCACCGTTAGATAGTGTGGCTGTTTGTTTCAAAATCTCACCCGAGAATAGTAATGTCGGTAGCGGTTCTGGATGTAATTTAATGTCACTAACAACCATGACACGACTGTCAGGTAATATTTGTCCAACCGCTTGCCAAGGACCAGGTACAGGATTCTTGATGTTGATCATATCGAACGTGGCAGAGTCGAACCAAGTAACGCCGTCATTCTCTCCAACGTCTTGAAATATTTTCGAACCATCAGGCCTGACTAAAACAACAGGTGCACTACCAAAACGCCGAAAGAACACCATAGTAATTTCATCAACTTCATAATCAATACGAAACCTGTTTTGCAGCAACTTAATACTATTTTCGAATTCCGTGCCCAACTCCTCCAAAGGCGTTCGATCGACCATTTGTTCCTTCATCATCATTTCTTTATCTTCAGGAGATACCCCCTCCTCTTGCTCCTGAGCCAAAAGACTAGCATTCAACAATAAGCTGAAGAGCAATAAAAATAGGGAACGTTGAAAAAAAGAATGTGGAAACATGTTTTTAATGACGCCAAATTACCTGAGAACCGCCTTTCTCTATCAAATCAAGGCGCTGTTCATGTTGTTCTAATTCATCGGCTGTTGCTTGAATAATCTTTAACGGTTTTCTGTCACCCGACAACCGCCTGATAGGCTCACTCTGATTCCCTTGACTCGCGCTGCCATGACCTGATAAATTTAGATCAGTTTGTCCGCCGGTCATCATCAAGTAAACGTCGGCAAGAATTTCCGAATCAAGCAAGGCACCGTGCAGCTCTCGATGCGAGTTATCAATACCATAACGCTTACACAAAGCATCCAAATTATTCTTTTGACCTGGGTGGAATTGCCGAGCTAACACTAAAGTGTCTAGCACAGAGCACATATCTGCTGTTTTCTCACCCGGGATCCCGCTTATCCCAAATTCATGGTCCATAAAGCCGACATCAAAAGGTGCATTGTGAATAACGAGCTCAGCACCACGAATAAAATCGACAAACCCTTTAGCAACATCTTTAAACAAGGGTTTATCAGCTAAGAATTCATTCGTAATACCGTGAACTTCTATCGCTTCAGCTTCAACTTCTCTCTCTGGATTTATATATTGATGATAGTGATTGCCCGTCAAGCGCCTGTTCACCAATTCTACACAACCAATTTCGATAATCCGGTGACCTTGCCTCGGGTCAATACCTGTAGTTTCTGTATCTAAAACAACTTGGCGCATAATTTTCTGTTCATCTTCTTTCTATTGATAGTTAATATAATAACAACGAGTCATTCAATTTGATAATTCTTAATATGAAAGAAATGCAGATGTATACAGACGGCAGCTGTTTAGGGAATCCAGGACCTGGGGGATATGCTGCTGTGTTGGAATACAATCAACATACAAAAGAAGTCAGCGGCGGGTTTTCAACGACAACCAATAACCGTATGGAATTGCTAGCCGCAATCGAAGGGTTAAAGCAACTTAACGAACCTTGCAAAGTTACGTTGACGACAGATAGCCAATATGTGAAGCAAGGCATTAATCAATGGATCCACAACTGGCGAAAAAATGGTTGGCGAACATCGAATAAAAAAGCCGTAAAGAATGCTGATCTCTGGAAGCGTCTCGACGAACAAGTCAAACGCCATAAGGTTGACTGGCGTTGGGTTAAGGGTCATTCCGGTCACCCTCAGAACGAACGGTGTGATGATCTGGCAAGAGAAGCTGCCAGCGGCGCTAACTTACCTGTAGATAAAGGTTACGAAGAAAGCTTGTAAATGAAAGCTGCTGGCTACAGGGCATCTAAGAACAGGCAATAGCTACCAGCTCACCACAAACTTGCCAATGGAGTCATTACTCTCTAAGCGCTCGTGAGTTTTCGCTATTTGGTTAACGGGAAATACCGTATCAATAACAGGTGTTAATCGCTTTTCCTCAAAAAAGGATAAAAAGCGGTTTTGAAAGTTCGTGATCAATCGGGTTTTATAATCATCGCATCTATTCCTTAATGTAGACGCTTTGATTGTTGCCCTTTTCGACAGCATCATCGCCATATCAAATTTCTGTGTATAGCGGCCACCTAGCATAGCCAACTGAACAATAGTGGCATCCATATTTAATAATCGAATATTGTCATTCAGATATTCCCCGCCGACAACATCAATAATAAGGTCAACACCCCCTATATGTTGGCGAACAACCTCTTTAAAATTCTGCTTACCATAGTTAACGCATAAACTTGCACCAGATTTTTTGCAAGCATCGAGCTTTTGCTCCGTTGATGCAGTAACTGCAATTGAGCAACCTTCTTGAGTTGCTAACTGGATTGCCGCCAAACCAACACCACTGGCTCCCGCATGAATAAGCACCGATTGATTTTGTTTTAGTCCACCGAGTCCAAACAATGCTTGATAAGCTGTCAAAAAGACTTCCGCAATAGCCGCAGCCTCATTAAAGGATAAGTTTGATGGCATAGGCATAAGGTGACTTTGCTCAACTGATACATATTCTGCATATCCACCACCAGCGACTAAGCCAAAGACCTTATCACCAACAGTCCACTGCGCAGCATCTGGACCTCGCTCAACGACAACACCAGCGACTTCTAACCCGAGTATTGAACTCTCTCCTTTAGGGGGTGGATACATCCCTTTACGTTGCAGTGTGTCGGCGCGATTAATGCCAAACGCCATCACTTTCACCAAAACTTGAGACCCAAATACTTTTGGCACTTCGCAATCAGAAACCACTAAGCCTTCTGGCTCACACCCTTCAACAAAACTAATCGCTTTCACTAATTCTCCTTAATACCATTGTGAGATACCGTGTCTTTACAAAGCATTATTCGCTACAATCGCGCAACATTCAATCATCACGACTATCTATGCCATCTAGTATTACGTTAAAGCCTGAAAGAGAAAAGTCTCTTCTACGTCGCCACCCATGGATTTTCGATGGCGCCGTTGAACCTCATAAGAATAGAATACACAACGGCGACACAGTCGATGTAATGAGTGCCGATGGGAAGTGGCTTGGCCGAGGTGCTTGGTCTCAACATTCGCAAATAAAAGTGCGTATATGGACTTTTAGAAAGAACGAAACTATAGATAATGCTTTCTTCTTAAGGCGCATAGAACGTGCATGGCAACAGCGTCAGGATTTGTTACCTGACCACACGACGGGCTATCGCTTGGTAGCAGCTGAATCTGATGGTTTACCCGGTGTCACTATCGACATATACGATAAAATAGCGGTGTGTCAATTACTGAGTGCCGGTGCAGACAGACATCGTGATAAAATTGTCTGGGCATTACGTAAGCTTTTCCCCGACTTCAGTATTCATGAACGTTCTGATGTTGCGGTTAGAAAAAAGGAAGGTTTAAAGCTAATCACTCAAACCTTACATGGTGATGTTCCGGAGGACGTCATCATTCAAGAAAATGGCATTAAGTTACACATCAATGTATTAGAAGGACATAAAACGGGCTTTTATCTGGACCAAAGAGATAGCAGGCAATTTGTTGGGAGCATATGCAACGATAAACAGGTACTCAATTGCTTTTCTTACACAGGCGCTTTCAGCTGTTACGCTCTCGCCAACAAGGCATCACATGTAACCAGTGTCGATGTTTCTGATTTAGCGATAGAGACAGCCAAAAGAAACATCCAATTAAATCAATTAGACGAAAGCAAAACAACCTTCATATTAAAAGATGTTTTTAAAGTCTTACGAACCTTTCAAAGCGAGCACCGGACGTTTGATCATATTATTCTGGATCCACCCAAATTTGTCGATTCTAAAGCTACGCTCAACGGCGGTTGTCGAGGTTATAAAGACATTAACTTACAAGCTTTTAAGCTACTAAAAAGCGGTGGCATTTTGAGTACGTTCAGCTGTTCTGGATTGGTTTCAGCAGAGCTTTTCCAAAAAGTGGTTGCTGATGCAGCACTGGATGCAGGTAGGGATATTCAAATTGTAAAACACTTAGAACAATCAGCAGATCATCCTGTTGCCACAAATTATCCAGAAGGGTTCTACTTGAAAGGGTTAGTTTGCAGAGTGCTATAAACAGACTCAACATAACTTGGGCGGTTTTTCAGATAATCACCGCCCAATAGGAATATACGGTTTATTTCATCTCAACAATTTCAACGCCCAATGTATAAGACGATTCACTCGAAGCCGTGCAACGAATCACTTTCACATTCGCGTTTAAAGAAGGGATTTGTGAGCTTGTAGATTCAATCGATACTTGCGCTGCAGCACCAATTTCTACAGACTCTTCAACTTCAAGCGACATGCCCGTTGCACTCAAATCTTTGCAAACAGATGTCAGTGTCCGCGTAGACTGATTGTCGCTTACAACAACCTCACAGGGTGAGTTGACCATCATTCGAAAGAAATTGCGATTATCATCATAACCCATCATATCTTTACCTACCTCTAACGACCTTTTAACTGTTCTTTTTATATTGGTGCTGACGGCTAAAGTCAACGAATAAGTACGATATAATTTAAGTTATTCACAGAGAAACTCTGGAATGTCTCTATTTTGAGACTATAACTCTGCCAAAGCATTTATAATACGCTTTTCAGAGATAGGCCCACTAGTGCCTAATTGTTGCGCAAAATAAGATACTCGAAGCTCGTCTATCATCCATCGAATATTTAACAAATCACCTGAAGGTGTTTGTCCAACAGGCACTTTAGATATTTTTGCTTTATAAGCTGCCGTTACTTTCTCAATACTCAATTGATGCACTCGATCTTTACTAGGATCAATAGCTAACTTCTCTAAACGCCGGGCTATACCCTTGATATAACGATTCCAATCATCCAACTTATCAACCCCTAGCTCGGTTACAAAACCCTCAAAAACCAAACTCTCAACATGAGATTTAATGTCTCCATGTGCGTTAATCATATTAAGCGGGACACTGCCTTTCATTTTCTTATGAATACCATGTGCTGTCGTCAAACCCACTTCTACTTTTTGTGCAATATCTAACACGCGTTCATTCAATTCAGTTCGCACGAAATCTCTTAACTTATCGAATCGATCTTTATTCATCATCTCACTGCCAAATTCGTTCATTAACTCGTCGGTTGCAGCATGAATACAATCATCGATCAGCTTTTTAATCTGTCCGAAAGGGTTGAAGTAGAGACCAAGTTTCGCTTTATTCGGTAACTGTTTCTGTAAATATGACACAGGAGACGGAATATTCATCAAGACCAAACGCCTCAGGCCTAATTGATTCTCTCGCTGCGCTTTTTCAGGCGTATCAAATAAACCAATAGACACGCTGGTTTTGTCATCCACAAGTGCAGGATATGCTTTGACATCAAAGCCACTTTGTTTCTCAATAAACTCTTTAGGCAACGGCTCAAAATCCCAGTCTTGAATCCCTTTCCGCTCAATAGAGCTTTCCGCAGCACTTTTAATAGTCTCACTCATCTTATCGCTAAGCTTTTGTTTTAAGCGAGGTAGATCCCTGCCTTGTGCAATAACTTTCTTTTGCTTGTCGAGAACTTTAAAGTTAAAACTTAAATGCTTAGCCAAGTTGTTATATTTCCATTCATCTTCAGGCACTTTAACGCCGGTCATTCTGTGGAGTTTATGCGTAATGGCCTCAATAAAAGGCTGCGTAGGATCATTCAAATCAGCTAGGCAAGCGTCAGCATAATTCGGTGCAGGAACAAAATTACGCCGCAACGACTTAGGCAACGATTTAATAAGACTGACAATAAGTTCATGCCTAAAACCAGGAATAAGCCAATCAAAACCAACATTTTGCACTTGATTCAGCAAGGGCAATGGGATCAGCAAGCTCACGCCATCATCTTCAACTGTTGGTTCAAACTCATAACTCAGGGGTAAAGTTAAATTGGACTGTTGCCAGGTTTTAGGAAAGTCGAGAGCAGAAACTTTGTTCCCTGTTTTGGTCAGTTGCTCTGTTGAAAATGTCAGTAATGTAGGTTGTGACTTGCTCTTATCACGCCACCACTTTTTGAATGTTGACTCAGATACCACATGCTCAGGAAGGTGCTCTTGATAAAAGCTCACTAGCTCTTCTTCATCGACTAATATATCACGCCGCCTCGACTGATTTTCTTGCTCAACGACATCTTCTACTAACTTTTGGTTATGCCTTAAAAAGGCATAGTTTAGTTTAGTCTGCCCGCCAACTAATGCCTCTTGAATGAAAAGTGCATGACACGCCTGTGGATCTACTCGCCCATAATCAACTAATCGCCGAGTAATAATGGATAGACCATAAAGTGTAACTGTTTGATAAGCTTGAACGGTCCCGCGTTTTTTTGACCAATGCGGTTCGTCGTAACGTGTTTTAGTGAGATGTGACGCCAGAGGCTCTAACCACTGAGGTTGGATCTTAGCCCCCACCCGTGCAAACAACTTCGAGGTTTCAACAAGCTCCGCTGTCATCATCCACTTAGGCGATTGCTTAGCAATACCGGACCCTGGAAAAATCATAAACCGAGTATTGCGTGCACCCAAGTATTCTTGGCGATTGTCTTTCGTGCCTATTTGCGACAGTAAGCCAGACGCAATAGCGATATGGATATTATCGTAATTACCTACGTCACTGTTTAGCCTAAAACCCAATTCAACGATGCTACGCTTTAATTGGCTGACGATATCTTGCCACTCCCTCATACGAAGGTAGTTGATAAAATGTTGATGACACCATTTGCGTAACTGATTATTCGTCAGCTCATTTTGCTTTTCCTTGAACAGCTGCCATAGGTTATAAAAAGAAAGGAAATCAGATTCTTTATCGGCATATTCCGCATGTGCCTGGTCAGCTGCTTGCCGCTTTTCTTGTGGGCGTTCCCTTGGGTCTTGAATGCTTAAGGCAGCGGTAATCACAATGACTTCAGATAAACTTTGTTGACGATGCGCTTCAATGACCATTCTTGCGTAACGCGGATCAACAGGCAATCTAGCCAATTGTCTACCAAGAGGTGTTAGTCGTGTTTTATGCTGATTTTTCTCTATCGCACTGAGTTCTTCAAGTAACTTAAAACCGTCGTTAATTTGTCGGCCATCAGGTGCTTGAACAAACGGAAATGCTTGCATATCACCAAGACCCAAAGCCAGCATTTGTAATATGACTGATGCCAAGTTTGTTCGAAGAATTTCAGGATCTGTAAACTCAGGCCGACCTAAATAATCCTCTTCGGAATACAGGCGAATACAAACGCCTGAAGAGACACGACCACAACGTCCAGCCCTTTGATTGGCTGAAGCTTGAGATATACTCTCTATCGGTAAACGCTGTACCTTACTTCTTGGGCTATAACGAGATATTCGTGCAGTACCTGGATCAATAACATATTTAATGCCCGGCACAGTCAAAGAGGTTTCAGCAACATTCGTTGCCAGAACAATACGGCGGCCAGAATGGGATTGAAAAATTCGATTTTGTTCACTCGACGACAGCCTTGCATATAGCGGCACAACCTCGGTATGCGAAAATTGACAACGATTCAACGCTTGCTCAGTGTCCCTTATTTCACGTTCACCACTGAGAAAAACTAATATATCTCCTTTCCCTAAACGACTCAGCTCATTAACCGCGTCAACAATCCCCTGTATTTGATCAATATCATCTTCATCACCGTCTTTCAGTAAGGGGCGATAGCGCATCTCAACCGGGTATGTCCTGCCGCTAACTTGAATAATAGGTGCTTGATTAAAATGTACTGAGAAACGTTCTGGATCTATGGTGGCAGAAGTGATGATGAGTTTAAGATCAGGCCTTTTAGGTAATAGTTGCTTCAAATAACCTAAAATAAAATCAATATTAAGGCTTCGTTCGTGCGCTTCATCAATGATAATGGTGTCATAATCGTTCAGAAACCTATCTCGCTGGATTTCTGCGAGCAGAATACCGTCTGTCATTAACTTAATGTAACTACTATCGCTGACCTGATCAGAAAAACGCACTTTAAAGCCAACGTGTTGACCTATTTCACTATCAAGTTCTTGCGCTATACGTGTAGCAACGCTTCTTGCAGCAAGACGCCTGGGTTGCGTGTGACCAATAAGCCCTTTGACACCTCTCCCTACTTGCAAGCATATTTTAGGAATTTGGGTTGTTTTACCTGAGCCTGTTTCTCCTGCAATAATAACAACTTGATGATTAGATATTGCGTCCGCTATATCATCAGCCCGCTCACTGACCGGTAAATCTGGGTACTCAAAAGTAGGTATTTTATGCTGTCTTTCCTTGGCCAGCGCAACAGATACATCAACATCATGGCGCACTTTGTCGAGCGCTTCAGCTCTTTCTTTTTCAGGTAAGCGCCGTACTTTCTTAAGTTGAACCGACAACTTATGACGATGCGATAACATGCATTGCTCAAGTGAGACTTGTATTGAAGACATTAAAAACCACTGATAAGGATATTGACTGCGTGCAAAAGCAAAGAACCGCATGCGCAGTATGAAACTCTTATGTACGATCCTAATTCAATGCACTTACGATTACTACAGTGTATTTAGGCGCGATATAGAGCAATACCATGGTGAGAAAATGAACTATCTACATCCATAATAATCAAAGAAATCAATAAGTGAGCAAATAGCAATCAATTATTGAGAAAATCATGTTAACTTGAAGGCAGATCGGTTAACTTTTTACCTTTATCACGAAAATGTCACTTTTTTAGCTTAAAGCTGTTTTATAAATTGACTCTCTAGTGCTAGAGTAGGCTTTTATTATGAATTTCAATAACTTCGCGTTTGCGATTTAAGTTGTCGTATAGAGTATTTCACATGATATTGGACTTTTTAAAACACTTGCTGGGTTTAAAACCGAAGCCTGAAGTACCCAAACAGCAAGTCTATAACTTATCGCTGTACTATTTCAGTAGCTGCCCTTTTTGCAGAACTGTTATCAGAAGAATGAAGCACCTGAATATTGAGTTCCCGATGAGGAACATCAATGAAAATGAGCAGTTTAAACAAGAACTCGTGAAAAAAGGGGGCAAACAGACCGTCCCTTGTTTAAGAATTGAAAAGCAAAATGGCGATGATGAATGGATGTATGAGTCGATGGATATTATCGCTTATTTAGACAACCGATTTGGTGCATCAACTAAATAAAGATCGTTTGATGTACCTTTTTCATGAGTCTCATTAACTTTGTTAATTGCAACTCCATCAAAATTAGTGATCAACTCAAAAGCTTCGGACATCTATCAAGGCGCAACGTGTCCTCGAAGGAATGTTAGCCATCTTTTAAAAGGTTGCAATGCTGGTATGATGTGTTTGAGCTTCCTTGTAGACGAGTTTAAAGTACATTAACTCATTGCTGTTTTGGTTTAACTCGTTAGCCTGCAATAACACTGTTAGATTCACTGTATTTTACTTCTCGCAGAATAGTCACTTATTTAATGGAGTGAGTATAAGGATAGTAAAACCCTTCTCGATTAAACAATGGGATCTATTAATTGAACGCGCCAACACCGTCACTTTTTTTCTACGATTTTGAAACATGGGGAACAGATCCTAAGTTAGATTTCCCATCTCAATTTGCCGGTATTAGGACTGACAATGATCTCAACATCATCGGCAAACCTGTTAATATTTATTGTCAGATCCCGAATGACTACCTCCCACAACCGCAAGCCGCTCTCATCACCGGAATATCACCTCAGCAAACACTAAGAGATGGGCTTATTGAACCTCATTTTGTTGACCACATTATGCGTGAGTTCAATCAACCTAATACGTGTATGTTGGGTTACAACAGCATTAGGTTTGATGATGAAGTCACGCGATTCGCTCTGTATCGAAACTTTCACGATCCTTATGCACGCGAATGGCAAAATGATAATAGCCGTTGGGACATTATTGACATGGTTCGGGCTTGTTATGCGCTTCGGCCCGAAGGTATCCAATGGCCGATGGATGAACATGAGGCTCCTAGCTTCAAGTTAGAAAAGCTGTCTGCAGCTAATAACTTAGAGCACTTGAACGCACACGACGCCATGTCTGATGTCTACGCCACTATTGCAATCGCTAAACTGATCAAAGATAAGCAACCTAAGCTGTATCAGTACCTATTCGATTTGAGAAGGAAAACAGCTGTCGCTCAACTGATTGATGTTAATGGAATGAAACCGCTAGTTCATATATCGTCTAAAATTTCATCCGCTCATGGGTGTTGCACTTGGATATTGCCAATCGCCTGGCACCCCACCAACAAGAACGCGGTTATTTGCCTGAATTTGATGTTAAACCCCAAACCTCTATACGAGCTAACTGTTGATGAAATTATCGAAAAACTCTATCAACCTAACAGCGCATTAGCTGAGGGTGAACAACGCCTGCCACTCAAATTAATTCACATTAATAAATGTCCAGTATTGGCGCCGGCGAAAACATTAACAGCAGAAAATGCGGCAAGGTTAAAGATTGACAGAGCTTTATGTTTGGAGCATCTCGAATGGATAAGTCATCAAGAGCCACTGGTTAAAAAGCTTGGAGAAGTTTACACGCAAGAACAAGCTCATCAAAAGCTGGATGCTGAACAGGCACTCTATTCTGGGGGCTTTTTCAACAAAAGTGATAAGCAACGAATGGATTGGATAAGAACATCAAACCCTGAACAACTCGCTGAAATAAGTTGGACTTTTGATGATCCAAGGCTTAATACATTGCTGTATAGATATAGGGCTCGCCACTTTCCACAAACATTAAGTTACAAAGAACAAATAAGATGGCAAGAGTTCCGACGCTCAAAGCTAGCGGATAATGACATAACTGCTAGTATAAAAGCAGAAGAGTTCGTTATAGAAATAGAACGTTTAGTGCAAGATAATTCGGCCGATAGCAATAAAGTAGCTTTACTGAAATCACTTTATGATTATGGTGCATCGCTATGAAGGAAGCTACTCAACTGATAAAATAGGCGAGTCAAACAACGAGCTAACCGGAATTAGTTTTAAGAGGCATATGCAAGGTCTAACATTACAACTTGATAAAAAGAATGGATTACAAATCACTTTACAGCCAAGTGAAGTCAAAGGCGTGTTAGACGCGAAAAACTTGGTAACCTATGTAAAGTCCAGTCAATATAGCAACTTAATGATATTTGAAGATAAGTTGCTAAACGTTGTCGCGCTCTATAATGAATCAAAGAACAAAGGTAAATCAACACCTATCGTTGAACCTATTGGTGAAGTTCGTCAAGCAGATATTACAGTAAGAGTATCCGACGATGCCATGATCGCTTTTATGGCAATAACGGCTCCGCACGGTGGTGAACTTCCAAGTTATGAACAACTCGTTACTAAAGCAAAACAGAGTGGCATTGTCAGAGGACTCAGCTCAAAAAGACTTAAAAAGCTCGCTCTTTGGTGTGAATCAGCACAACCAGGAGAGTCCATTGACGAGTTAATAGCAAAGAGTTTACCAGCTAGAGAAGGACGATCCTCAAAAGTAAAACCACTCGTACCGAATGCGTTAGAACGCATACTTAAACCCCAAAAAACAGACAATAGCAAAGTGAATATGCGCAACCTTGGGGATGTTATATGCGTCAAGATTGGTACAAAGCTTCTACATAGAATTCCCCCAACAGATGGCCGTAAAGGGTATACAGTTACTGGAGAAAACATAGAGCCACATCCAGGAAGCTGGCTTGATTTGGTGCCTGGTGAAGGTACTGAAGTGAGCCCTGATGATGAGAATTACCTCATCGCTGCTATCAATGGCATGCCTAAATTTAAAGAAGGTCAAATGTGGGTAGATGATACCTTCATATGTCCTGGCGTTAATGTTGGTAGTGGTAACATCAAATATAACGGTGCTGTTTTGGTAAATGGCGATGTGACTGAAAATATGACCATTGAAGCAGAAGGTGATGTCACTGTTAACGGTTTTGTCGAATCAGCTATGATTGAAGCTGGTGGAGATATCATCATCACTGAAGGCGCTATGGGCAAAGTTAGTGGCACTGATGTCGAGAGAACAACTCACCTTAAAGCAAAAGGCAGTGTCTATGTTCAGCATGCACAAGGCATCTGTATTAAGTGTAATGGTAACGTCAACATTGGTAAGCAACTCGCTTATAGTGAGATTGATTGTGGTGGAAGCGTCGTGGTTGGTAACGCTCAAAAGCCACAAGGAAAACTCTTTGCTTGCAAAATAAAATGTAAAACCGAAGTGTCCGCTGGGATTTTAGGGGCTGTGTCTGGAAGCCAGCTATCGATAGATTATAGCGAAGCTTATAATGATCTTATTAAGCGCCGCGACATCTTAAGTAATGTCGTCAAACAATTGGAAGAGCACCTCAACAGACATAGAGATAAACTTGGTGGAGCTAATATTGAAAACTGTCCTCCTCATCTGCAACAAAAGCTAAAGCATATAAGCTCTTTGTATAATGAGGAAGAGCGCAATTATACTTGGTTAAAATCTAAGTTAGAGATATTGCAGCAAGAAAAGAATGATTACTCCTACAACTTGAAAGTGGTCGCTTATAACAAAATTTTCCCTGGAGTCTCGGTTACACTCAACACAAAAACATGGCGAGCAGAGAGAGAATATAGGACAGCAAAAATAGCGTATCTAGGGCATGTTTGGAAGTATGAGCCTATGCAATAGCATGTGTTGACCTTTAAAACAGACCCTGTAGGCTACCTTATACTTTTAAACTTAAGGTTATAGATACATGTCGACATCTATTTACGATTTTAATGCGCCTCAAAAAGACAAATCCGAACTCCCATTAAGTGAGTTTAAGAATAAGGTCTTGCTTATCGTTAACACAGCCAGTAAATGTGGCTTTACTCCTCAGTATGATGGCCTACAAAAGCTTTATAAAGACCATCAAGATAAAGGCTTTGCCGTATTAGGCTTCCCATGTGATCAATTTGGTCATCAAGAGCCAGGAGATGATGCTGAGATTACACAATTTTGTACGATGAACTTTAACGTCACCTTCCCAGTATTTAGCAAAATAGATGTTAATGGCGAGAATACGTTAGCACTTTTCGACTATTTAAAAGCCGAAGCACCCGGCTTACTCGGTAGCAAGAGTATTAAATGGAACTTCACTAAGTTTTTGATCAATAAAGAAGGTAAAGTTCTGCAACGCTACTCACCTAAAACAAAACCAGAGCAAATAGAAAAAGATATCCTCGCTGAGCTAGAAGCTTAACTTAGTCAACTTGTCTTGTACTCGGAATAATTCATTCGCACGCTCGTTGCTATTGCAGCAACGAGCTTTATCTTTTCTTCGATGACATTAATGAAAATCACGCGATTTCGCATACAGCGCTCCAAGTAGATGAGATTTATCTTCAATCTTCCCAGCAATAACATGCGTTACACCACCGTCACCCCGTTCCAAAATCCCATGAACAGAGACAATGGTAGATTTCAGAAAATGCTTTTGTTGGCATCTCGCCGTCGCTAACCAAACAATAACATTAACGTTACCTGTATCGTCTTCCAACGTCATAAAGGTCACACCTTTTGAAGTACCTGGTCTTTGCCTGCCGACCACTAACCCTACGACAGTGATAGCTTGTTTATGCCTTAGCTTATGCAACTCAATGGCACAGGTGTATTTAGGCAACAACCCTTCCTTTTTAAGTAAACAAATAGGATGTTGTTTTAAGCTCAAATTTATTGCTTGGTAATCTTCAATAAGATCCTCAACAGCAGTCGCTGGCGTCAACTGGAATCCTTGTTCCGGGTGACTCTTTTGAAATAGTGCCAATTCATTTTCGTTATTCATTAACGACCAACGTGCTTGGTAACGGTGCTGATCTAATACGATAAAAGCATCAGCACTAGCAAGTGCTTCGAGTTCATCTTGCTTATCAATTAAAAGCTTAACTTGATAAATATAACTAAACCCTTTTTTTGGGCGTTGATCTACAAGACGGTTAGCCGTTTCGACAGATACACCTTTTATCAACCTAAAACCTAAACGAATTCCCCATTCTCCCTGTTGATACTCCATTTGGTGATCATAATGAGAATGATTAATACAGATAGGTAACAACTCAACATTATGGCGTTTTGCATCTTGCACTAGTTGCGCGGGTGAATAAAACCCCATAGGCCAGCTATTCATTAAGCCTATATAGAAAGCTGCTGGATAATAGTACTTAAGCCATGAAGATACGTAAGCTAAAACAGCAAATGAAGCAGAATGCGATTCTGGGAATCCATATTCACCAAAACCTTTTATTTGCTCAAAAATACGTTGTGCATAATCCAAACTGTATCCATTCGTTAGCATGCCATCGATCAGCTTCTGTCCATGTTTTTCTAATTCACCGGTCTTTTTCCAAGTCCCCATAGCACGGCGTAATTGATCTGCTTCCCCACCACTAAAGCCAGCAGCGACCATAGCGATTTTAATCACCTGCTCCTGAAAAATAGGCACACCATTGGTCCTTTTGAGAACACCTTTTAATGCTTCTGATGGGTACTTAATTTGTGATGGGTTTTCTCGGTTTTTCAAAAATGGATGTACCATGCCGCCTTGTATTGGACCAGGCCGAACAATAGCGATTTGGATCACGAGATCATAGTAAGTTTTAGGTTTAAGTCGAGGTAACATACTCATTTGTGCACGGGATTCAATCTGGAAAACGCCCACTGTATCCGCACGTTGAATCATACCGTAAACCTGGGCATCATCTTGCAGGCGAGTAATGTCAGGAATAGTCCAACTATGCTCGTAATGCTGTTCGATTAATGCAAATGATTTGCGTATAGCGGTTAACATACCTAATGCAAGCACATCCACCTTCAACAGTCTGAGACTCTCTAAATCATCTTTATCCCACTGAATAATCGTACGTTCTGGCATTGCTGCATTTTCAATCGGCACGAGCTCATAGAGCGGTCCTGCGGCGATCACGAACCCGCCAACATGCTGAGATAAATGCCGAGGAAACCCTCTAACTTGCTCAACAAGATCGATAAAAAGCTTGCTCTGTAAAGACTCTGAATCAAACCCTAAATTCTGAATTTGGCTTTGCCAACCTACTGATTTATCTCTGTGATTAATATTTTTAATAAAATAATCAAGTTGAGTTTCATTAATCCCTAAAGCTTTTCCGACATCTCTTAATGCACTTTTAGTACGATAAGTTATTACTGTAGCGGCTAACGCCGTGCGATGACGTCCATATTTCTGATAAATGTATTGTATGACTTCTTCACGCCGTTCATGTTCAAAGTCTACATCGATATCGGGCTCTTCATCCCGCTCCTCAGAAATAAAGCGTTCGAACAATACCTCAACCTGGCGCGGATCAACGGCTGTAATTTCCAAGCAATAACAGACCACAGAATTAGCCGCAGACCCTCGTCCTTGATAAAGGATTTTCTCTCGTTTGGCGAACTGCACAATGTCGTAAACAGTAATAAAAAAATGCTCATAACGCTTTGATGCAATCAGTGTTAGTTCTTTATCGATCGTTGACAAAATATCTGGTCTATTTGTCAGACCATCTGGGAATCGCTTTTTTATCCCTTGTTCAACTAACAGCTTTAAATAGTTCGAAGGTGTTTGATGCTCAGGTATGAGTTCAGCTGGATATTGATAACATAATTCGCTTAAGCAAAACTGACAACGTTGTGCGATATGAATGGATTCAGTCAACCATTGTTCTTTAAAAAGATGGCTCAACTTAGACAATGGCCTTAGTGCACGCTCTTGGTTAGGCGCTAACTCACGCCCTAGATTTTGTACGGGTTGTCCTAATCGAATGGCAGTTAAAGTGTGTTGTAGGGGCTGTTTATCAGGCGTATGCATCAGAACCCCGCCACAGGCTGTTATGGCGATTTGATGATGCAAACTTAGTTGTTCACAGTGCCGGGTGTAATCGCCCTCATTTGCTGTAAGGTGACGCTGACAACCAAGCCATATTCGTCGAGGATATAACTGCTTAAGCTGTATAGCCCATTTATCATCAGCCTGCTGCTCACCAGTGGGTAGCCAGATAACAAAGCAGTGTTTGATCGTACGCAAATCCCATAATACAAGCCGATAATTGCCTTTCTCTGAGCGGCGCCTCGCATTGGTGATAATCCGACAGAGCTCTGCGTAAGCTGTGTGATTGGGACAAAGCAACACTAAATTTAGATTGCCTTCGAGTTTAAATAGGCTACCTACAATCAACCTAATCGTTAAGTTTTGTGACTTTATGTGTGTATAAGCACGTACAACACCTGCTACTGAACATTCGTCAGTAATGGCAATCGCTTTATAGCCTAGAAAACTAGCTTTTTCCACTAGCTCTTGCGGATGAGACGCACCGGTCAAAAAAGAAAAGTTACTCTGACAAAACAGTTCAGCGTACTGCATTTAGCTAAACACACCATGTAAAAACCATTGTTGCTCTGGCGTCCGAAATACCCAATACCATTGGCCTTGTTGAGTACGAGCAATAAAGTAATCACGTTCAACATTATTATCATCCCACCACCCTGTTTGAAGGCGCTCAGGACCAGACTCAATACTTACTTTTTGTGTTAGGCAGGTAGGCTCAGACAGTAAAAAGAGAGGCCTCATTGAATGTATACTTTCTATATTAGATTTTACATCAAAACAATTTGTATACTGACTGGCATACTCTGGCCGATGATCATTGGTTAATGTTGAGCTAAATACAGCTTCTTCACCAAGTTTAGCCTGTAATATCGCCATAAGCTGTAACCGAGTTAACTCTCCCTGTTGTCCATTGAATAAATCCAACTTCTCTGACGATCGCATATGTGTTTCTGTCGCTTTCAATGTGATCGCAAATACTGGTGACTGCAAGATAATACCTTCTAGTTGCAGTTCGAGTAAACGCTGCCAAACAACTACCCGATATTCTCCTTGCTGAGCGCCAACACTAAAATCCAATGCATCATGCTCTCGTTGATGTAAGCGAATATCGATCCTTATGGTTAATTGATCACGTAACTTTAAGTATTGCTCCATAGCTTTTAGCAAGTGGCGTAGCGGATATATGATCACTTGGCTATTGCTCACTTCATACAACAATTCCATATAACGCTCGAACTGCGTTGCTGGGTGATAAAAGGTTACTGGATGTGGCAGCTCGCCGGATAATCTACCTAGATATTCAGCTAAAGGTTGCGTAAAACGTTTTGCGATATCAACCAGTGGGATCTCCATTAATTCTCCTAAACGTCTTATCCCAACACGGTTCAACTTTTGTACTGCTTTACTTTCCAATTCACTCTTTTCTAACGAACATTGCATCAAATACCTTTGTATTTCAGTTGGATCTTCAATGACTTTATCCCAATGACTCAGTGCGAGTAGCTTCGCAGCCAAAGGCGTTGATGCTATGCCATAATGGTAAGTAACACCCAGGTTATCCAACAGGTGTTTAATAGCTAACCAGTAAGGCTTTAGACCACCGTAGAGTTTGAGCATCGTATGAATACGTAGCAATAACCCCGTATCTGTAAAAAAACAAATATCACTGGTTAATCGATAAAGACTATCAGCTATACTGACTAATTTATCCATCTCGACTTTTACTTGATAGGGCTGTACCTGCAATGCTCGACATAAGGTTGTAGCGGCTCCCAAACTCATTCCTTCACGAATGCCCTCTCTTTCAGCAGTTTTACTAAGCTGTATCACTTGCATCTGTGATTGCTCTACAATAATGATTGTTGCTTCCTCTGTAGAACTCTGTTGTGAAAGCAAACTATCTAATTGCAATTGTGGAAAATGTAAATACACCCAAAGCCCCTTCATGAACGAACCTCATGCAAAGGAAAATGTAATAAGTTATCGAATTCATCTCGTTTGGTTAGCTTAGGCCACTGCTGACGCATATTTACTTTAAATGGTGGTAAAGGCCAACCTCCTCGGCGCTTGTTAATTTTGATTTCAAGGCCTTGTGATATAGGTAATAAATCCAGAGAAAGCGAAAGAGGTAAACCCTGATAAACTTGCTTCCGACTAAAAAAAACGGCGAGTGCCCCCCCCTGTTGTGCAGCTAATTGCAGACGTTTAACCTGATGAACTTGTAAACTTGCTTGCCAAATTAAGACAGCGGCACAACAACCGCTTTTTAGACACTGCTCTGCACTCCAAAGCCGTGCACAATAATCTTCAGCTTTAATAATAAGAATATTGTGTAAGTCAAAACCATAATCACAAAACATTTCTGCATTGACTGAGCATGGTGGTGCTATGAGCACTAATAATCGTTCACTTTGCTGACAACGCTGTTTCAAACCTGGCAGAAAGAGTCGCAACTCACCGACGCCCAATAAGCTTTGTAAAGCCACAACCCCCACTTGTGGCCATCCTCCTTCGAGTGCTTGATCCAGCTCAATAAAGCCTGTTTTTATATACTCAGAGGAGTGCGAAGGGTTATGACTAGCTTGCCAAACCAAGCGTTTGTTCTGTAATGAAGTAATAATGTCGCTCATACAAATAACTGTATATTTATACAGTTATTTGTCAAGCTTTACATTGCAGGAATTAGCTCGTTTTTTTATGCAACTTTTTTAACAAGCATATGAAAGTACTTACCAAGCCACTTAAAAGGTTCCTGACTGCCATAACGAAGCTCTATGTCTTTAAGCTCTTCATAACGAGTTTCCTGAAATTCAGTGGGTTTTAAGTAATCATGAAAACACCGGATACCCGCGTTATGGACAATGTCGAACCCTGCCTTTTCAGTAACGAAATTTATAACATCGATAGGCACGAGTGGATGCTGAGGATTCAGTGCTACCCTATTTTTAACCGATAAGTTGTTATTAATGTATTCGAAATTCCCATAGAGGATATTACCGAATAGATGCGCATCTTTGTTGAAGAAGCTGAGTGATATATGCCCTCCTACATCAACCAATGAAAGCAAGTGTTCTAATGTGTCATAAGGTGAGCTTAACCATTCCATTACCGCATGACAAAGTACAAGGTCGTATTTGGGTTCTATTGCTAATTGCATAATTTCCTGGTGTTGAATGGTCAACCCATCCATACCATGACAATCAGCCTCAGCCTTTTGTAAACAATCCAGCGAAATATCATTCAATACAACTTGATGACCAAGGGATAACATAGCTTTTGTCATAACCCCTGTTCCGCCACCTGCGTCAAGAATACGCATAGGTGGCTGCTCATCACTTGATAAATTCAGGCATTCATCAAGGTAATGCATCAGTAGATCTTGCCGTAACTTGCCTTTACTCTTACCATAGATATTGTTCGAAAATTTATTGGCTAACGAGTCGAAGCTTTTGTCAGCCTTGTTATCACTCCCCCGATTAGATGATTTCTTTCTCATAGCACAGCACTTTAAGCCGGATTATCAATATCGACAAACTCGACATCGATACTATAAGTCTCGGCAATATACTGACCAAGAGCTTTTACACCGTAACGTTCAGTGGCATGATGCCCTGCAGCAATAAAATGTATACCCATTTCTCGTGCGATATGAATGGTTTGTTCGGACACTTCACCGGTAATAAAGGCATCCATTCCTTGCTGTGCAGCCATCTCTATATAACCTTGACCACCACCTGTACACCACCCAACTCTCTGGACAAGATCATCACTAACTTTTTCAACCAGAGGGCACCTTCCTAGTTTGAGTTCGACATTCCTAGCCAATGTGTCGATAGATTGTGCTTGCGGGAGGACACCGCCCACAAGCACGCTGTTAGCAGTGCCATCATCAAGTGTATTGATCTGTTCGATACCTAATAACTTACCTAATTGCGCATTGTTACCGAACTCTGGATGCACATCCAAAGGTAAGTGATATGCTAATAAATTGATATCTTGCGACAGCAGCTTAGATAAACGCTTTTTCTTCATCCCGACAACACACGCATTTTCATTTTTCCAAAAATAACCGTGATGAACTAATATTGCATCAGCCTGCTTTAAAATAGCTTGTTCAATAAGTGCTTCACTCGCTGTCACGCCTGTTACTATTTTCTGAATATGACCTTTACCTTCAACTTGTAAACCATTGGGACAATAATCACGAATAGCTTGCGCGTTTAATAAACTCTCTATTTCGCTAACGAGTTGGTGAGTTAACATATTAATCCTTACATTCATCTATCAACATTAGACATTTAATGCCAAAAACGGTATAAAAAAGCTTCTATATATAAACGGTAGAGAATACACAATCTTATGAGTAAATTGGATAAAGAAGAGGTCATTTCAACGTTTACTGAGGCCTATAAATCCGCAAATGGCAAAGAGCCAAGTATTGAGGCTAAAGGTGGATGGTACAGTGTTGACGGTGGTAAGAATATCCGCTTAGCACAATTAAGTGAGATGATTGATGAATTATCATCTGCTAGCAGTACTGAAGCGCCAGCGCCTGCCCCAGAAAAGAAAGCTAAGCCTGTAGCGTCTAAGCCTGCTCCTAAAAAAGCAAAACAAAAGAAATCAGATTTCTCTGTTAAAGCATTTTGGTCAGCACAAATCTCTGAAACTGACACAAATAATCAGTCACCGAGATAAAATCAAAAAATATTAATACTATTAGAGTTTGTTGATCTTCGTGATATATTTTTTCAACGAATTGTTTGATACTCATACTGCAAAGATCAACAAGCTCTAAGTATTAATAAAAAATAGCGACCTATGTCGCTATTTTTTTGTTCATTTTAAAGCGGCTACCTTTAATATAAAAGAGAATAATACCTTCATAAAAAGACTAACGCCTTAATAAAGTCATCGAATCTAACTACATAAATTTATTAAGCTCAATTCAAGTTAAGTAGGTTTCTACTCAGAATCAGCTGGTTTGCTCTCTTCAACACGACTCTTAAGCTTTTGCCCTGGTCTAAAGGTAACAACACGCCTTGCTTTAATAGGAATGTCTTCGCCTGTTTTAGGGTTTCTGCCTGGGCGCTCGCTTTTCGTCCGCAGATCGAAGTTACCAAACCCAGAGAGCTTTACTTGTTCTCCAGATTCTAATACCTCTCGAATCTCTTCAAAAAACGATTCAACAAGCTCTTTAGCATCACGCTTATTAACACCTAGTTTTAAGAACAAATGTTCAGCCATTTCGGCCTTAGTCAGTGCCATAGATCAATCCCTCAAGGTTGCAC
>CAZVDU010000064.1:0-6591 GCA_964625615.1 uncultured Pseudoalteromonadaceae bacterium
CGCTTATTTATTGAACACAACACGCGTGGTGTGTTCGCTTTTATTCGAGCATCGGAAGCTCTATTGCATGCACTGCCTTTAGGCATTTCGCATCCCATTACTCATGATCTGTTAATTGTTGCTAAAAAAGCATTAGAAGAGGTTGTCAGCAATAATCAAGCATTATTTGAAGCGCTTGATGTGAAAAGTTTTTTTTATAATGTCAGGCCGTATTATAAGCCTCATCGTGTTGGTCTCCATGAGTATCGTGGTGCTAATGCAGGCGATTTTTCTGGTATCAACGTGATTGATCTTCTATTGGGCTTGTGCCGCGCGGATGATCCTTATTACTCACAACTTCTTGTGGATAAATTTCTGTTTATGAGGCCAGACGATCAACTTGTACTCAGAGATTGTATGCGTCGTAAAAGCTTGCTCGACAGTTTTTTGGAAAGCTTAATATCGGGTGATGAAAAAAGTGATTGGTATCAGAAAAATCTGACGGCTTTTTTAGGTGTGTGTGATGCTCACGGCAAAACCGCCATTCAGCATCATGAGCTATTGATCAGTAAGTTTATTGAAGCCCCAGCTGCCCTTGATAATACTACGCAAAAAACAGATCTTACGGCGAGTGGGCCACCATTACCCGTTTTGCTTAGAGCACTAAAGAAGCTATGTGACTTGCGCTCTGCCGCAGACGTTGAAGGAATACCCACGCGTTTTCACGACTTAGAACGTTTGCGGGCGAGCTTGGACAGCCAAGAAACAATATTGAGTGGAGCTAAGCGTTAAATGCAAACAGCCGCATCACATTTATATAGAAAGCCGGAAGATAAAACTTACCTCTTGAGTCACTCTGTTGGTTTAATGCCTTCATCTAGCGAATCAATGTTAAAAGAGGTGTTTCTTGATGTCTGGCACCAAGCCGGTGACCAAATATGGCCTCATTGGTTAGACAGCATTGGACAATTTAAATCTGCGTTGGCGGATTTATTCAAGACGGATAGCCACTCTTTTTGCCCACAAGCGAATGTTTCTAGTGGGCTCGTTAAAGTGGTTAACGCTTTGCCAAGGGAACGGGGTAAGTCGACCATACTTATCAGTGAGAATGATTTCCCTTCCACCAGTTTTGTGCTGCAACAGGTGACTAAACTAGGCTACAAAATTAGAAGTATCCCTAAACACCTAGATCATCAAGATATTAATGTATGGTCTGATCACATCAATGAAGATGTCGCTTGTGTTTTCATTACGCATGTTCATTACAATACCTGCCAACTCATTCCTGTAGCCGGTATCAGTGCCATAGCGCGAAAAAATGGCGCTATTACCGTCGTTGATATCGCGCAATCAGCAGGTATTGTGCCTATCGATATATCGGCTTGGTGCGTGGATATTGTTTTGGGGTCGTGTATCAAGTGGTTGTGTGGTGGCCCAGGTGCTGGGTTTCTATGGGTCGATCAACGGTTGATTCAAACTTTAAAGCCGACTGATGTTGGATGGTTCTCGCATCAGAATCCTTTCGAATTTGATGTCAGCCATTTCGAATATGCTGAAGACAGTCAGCGTTTTTGGGGAGGAACGCCTTCTGTGCTGCCTTTCGTTATTGCCGCAAATAGCATCAGGCAGCAACTTAAACTCGGTATTGAGGGTATTCTTCAACATAACCAAGCGTTATGTCAGAAAGTCATCGAGAGCATCGGTGAAAATGATGTGGTATCGCCCATTAAGCATGAGAAGAGAGGGGGGACATTGGTTATTCGACCCAAGCGGCAAGACTTGGTTCTTGATAGGTTGGCGGATGCTGGTGTTTTATGTGATGCGCGAGAATATGGTATTCGACTATCGCCACATATTTACAATAACGAAGAAGATATAAAAAAAGTCATCAACTGCCTCTCCAATAACTGCTAGTGTTATTGTATAACACTAGCACTAAAACCTTTATTTTTCAGTTGTTTAGTTATAAATCGGAATCTGTACATGTTTTGTTAAATATTATTGGAACAAATGATATTGAAATGTATAGGTATTAGACTAAAGTATTAGTCTTGATGGCTTAACTTCCCGAGACGATTATGCTCTGGGATTCATAGATAACAGTACAATAACCCAATGCCGTTCGGTGTGTAAGGTTTTTAGCGTACTCAGAAAGAGGTAAATTATGGGGAAGCGAAATCAAGCTCTGGTTAACCAAGAAGTAACGTTTGGTGAAGAACATGAGCTTGTTTCTACGACGGACAAAAGAGGTGTCGTAACCTATGCCAATGACTATTTCTGTGAGGTTGCGGGGTACACCAAAGAGGAGCTTGTCGGTAAAAATCACAATCTAGTTAGGCACCCGGACATGCCAAAAGCTGCCTTCGCTGATTTGTGGGAAAAGTTAAGATCAAAACAAGCATGGCGTGGGGCTGTGAAGAATCGTTGCAAAGATGGTCGTTATTATTGGGTAGATGCCTTTGTAACCCCTGTCTATGAGCAAGGTGAGTTGATTGGCTATCAATCGGTAAGAACAGTCTTAAAACCCGAATACCGGAAGCGTGCAGAAGCTTTCTATCATGATATTAATAACGGGAAGGGTGCTAACGACTCAATCTTTCAAAAAAGGGCGTTTAAGAATGCTGCTTTTGTATGTTTGGGGTTAGTGATTGGTGCATTGAGTTTAAAGTTCCCTGTGCTTTCCTTTTTGTTATTGGGCTTACCCTTTGTTATTTACAAAGCCGAATTGTTCGACATACCAAACTACTTATCACAAGAGCAAAAACGTTACGACAGCGTATCTCGCAGAATATTCTCTGGCTCTGGCGGTTTCAGTATTTCAGATTTCATGAACAAGATGCACGAAGGCCGAATAAAAACAGTCCTTGGGCGCGTTATTGATAGTACAAAAGAACTGCAACAAGGCGTTAACTCGTTAAAAGAGTCTTCATTGCAAGCAAAGGAAGGGGTGGAGCTAGAAGCGAAGGAAATCCATCAAGTTTCTGTTGCTGTTGAGGAAATGGTCACAACTATTCAAGAAGTCGCAGGCAACACGGCGAATACATCTACGCGCGTCGATTCAGTGCACAAAGACTGTAAAGTTGCAGCAGATTCTATGACGCATACCATGGAAAGAGTGGCCAAACTTGCTACCGAGGTATCCAAATCTTCAGCTTCTGCGACGAGCTTGGCTGAAGAAGCTGAATCTATTGGTAATGTTATGCAAGAGATTCAGGGTATTGCAGATCAAACTAATTTGCTGGCCTTAAATGCAGCTATTGAGGCCGCCAGAGCAGGTGAACATGGCCGAGGGTTCTCTGTTGTCGCAGATGAAGTAAGGGCTTTGGCGACAAGGACTCATGGTGCAACAGAGCAAATCAAATCGTCTATTGATGAGATACAAGCCACACTCCTAAATTGGTCAGAAACCATGGCGCAAGGAAAAGATGATGCTGATGAGTGTGTTGCAGATACTTCTAAAACAAGGGATCTAGTCTCTCACGTTTATGACGAGGTAACTGCTATCGCTGATTTGGCTATTGAGATTTCAACGGCATCCGAGCAACAAAGTATGGTGGCGCAAGAGATTGGTCGTAATATCACCAATATTAGTGATGTATCAAAAAGTAACTTAGAGCAAGCTAATATTGTTGAAACTGAGTCAAAAAGGATCGAACAGCGAGCCCAGAACCTTGCATCACTTGGATTGACCTTTGGTTGATCCAACTATGCTCATTAAGGTGAGTTAAAAACGTAGTAACTGTTTGAGTTTCTCGGCACCACTTCTGCTAGTGCTAATTTCAGTCTGCTGTTTATCTTGCATGATTATCATGAGTTTGCCATTAAACCATCGTTGGATTTCTTTGATTTTATTAACATTAACCATGTAGCTCCGATGAACCCTGACATAGTTGTTATCATCCAGCATGTCTTCCAACTGATCGAGCGTTTCACTTAAGTTATGCTTTGTCTCTTCGATTATGGCGAAAGTTTGGCTTTTGTAAGATGTGAAATAAGTGATGTTGTCTGCTGAAAGGATAGTGATACGTTCGCCATTTTTGCTTACTAGACGAGGAGTATTTGCACTCATGTTAGGTACTAAATGAGATTCGATAATAGTGGCTTTTTCTTGTTTTTGACCTAACCAATGGGTTCTTGCTTTGTCGACTGCTGACTTCAGACGAGACAATGGGTACGGCTTTAATAGGTAATCGATCGACGCATGTTCGAAGGCCTCAATAGCGTATTTATCGTAGGCTGTTGTATAGATGATAAGAGGCTTATAGTCGAGCAACGATAATAAATCTAAACCATCAATCTCTGGCATCTGGATATCAAGAAAAACCAAGTCAGGTTGCTCTTGATTAATAAGTTCAATAGCTTCTTTCCCAGTTGTTGCATAGCCGACAATGTTGATGCCTGAAATAAGATTGAGCTGGTGGTGTAACTTCTCTCTCGCGGGCAGTTCGTCATCGGCATAGAAAACGTCAAGCACAACGGCCCTTTCGTGTTCCTTTTTATCTGTTGTCATAGCGCATCCTCAACGTCACCACAGCACCGTTATCATTGCTAATATCTAGGGAGCCTTTATCGAGCTGTTTAACGCGCTTTCGTAGGTTTTGCATACCGATACCATTAGCAAAACCGGTAGCAAGTATGTTGGGCGAAAACCCTTTGCCGTTGTCTTTTATTTCTATGGCTAACACGCCTTGTTGTTCAGTGATTGTAATAGTAATAGCTAGCTCAACGTTTTCTGCGTTGTGTTTCACGGCATTTTCGACAATGGGTTGCAGAATAAGGGGCGGAATATTGATGTGCTGAATGTCAGTTGGTAAATGGAAAATGACATTAAAGCGCTCACCAAATCGCGCTTTTTCAATGGCGATGTATTTCTTGATAATAGCAACTTCCTGCTGCAATGAGACGAGTTTGGTGTCCGCTGTATCTAGTGAATAGCGTAAAATATCCGAAAGTTCATGAAGTACATCGTCAGCAAGGTGCGGGTTTGTATGAATATACGCAGAAATAGTATTCAAGCTGTTAAACATGAAGTGTGGATTTAGCTGATAACGTAAGGTTTCAAGCTGTGCTTCTTTACGAGCGTTCTTTTCCAGCGTTGCCTTTCTATTGCTTTCAATAAAGCGGCAAACGAAATAGATGATAGTAGACCAGGTAAAGCCACCAAAGAAAACAAAGCCACCCATGCCATTGTACCCACTATAGAGTTGGAGCAATATTTGGTCTGTCAAAAACATACCTGCCGAAAGAAAAATAAAAGCTATTGCCCATTCCAGTAACGTATTTTGTTTCCAGATTTCTCGCATTTTTAAGATGGTAGCGCCGGCAGCCCATACAGGGAGCCAATAGAAGCAAACAAACCAAACGAGGGTTGAGCGGAATGTTTCTAAAGAAAAGTTTGATGCGCCTACTAAGATTAAGCCAAAAACATAACCCAAATCGATAATGAAGAGAGCTATAAAGCTGTATCTAAAAAAAGGGTGGCTTAACATCATTGGCGCGACTTCTATTAATAGTATTCTATAGAGCTTAACACTATTGTATTTGATGATTCACTCAATGGGATCTGTGAGCGCCACATAATACTCATACCTAGCAACCGTTCACTGTCCCATTCAATGGGCGAACCGAATCCGAATTGCTTAAGAGAATTAAAGGGTATTTTAATTGTGCTCAGCCCTTCCGATGGTTCTAAACGTGTGAAAAAGTGATCCCAATCTTTGACTTCATGATGATAAATAGAGAAATAGAAGGGCATGTTTGACCCCATGTAAGTTATTTTAATGCCTGAATACTCAGAAGCGTCCGTTGGGTTGTTAAACAGAAGTTCTGCACCAGCCCATGCGCCGAAATTAGTTGGCTGCCCCAATGTTGTTTGAATCAGTAACCCTTCCTTGTAACTTTCCACCGACGCTGTAGATGAACCTGACATAATGGCGTCGGTGGTTGCTTTCCATTGTGTGTTTTTATCCAATGTATCTATGGTATTTGTGTCAACAAGTTGAGCGATCACTGCTGAATGACAATCGTTCCCTGCGGGTGTTGTTGAATGATTCTTTTTAGCCAATGCTTTCCGGTCAACGACTTGGCCTGATTTATAGAGGGCGTTAATCTCAGCGAGATGCTCAATATTCTGCAATGGATTATTTGGTAGCAAGCTGAAGCTGGCTTCATAACCTTTTTCGAGCTTGCCCAATACATTATCTTTATTCAGTACCGTAGCAGCATTTGCCGTTGCTGCATTAATTGCTTGGGCAGGTGTTAACCCAGCGACGACGAGTGCTCTGATTTCGTTGTGTAAACCAACACCGTGCAGTGTGTAAGGGTTTCCTGCGTCTGAACCTGCGCCAATCAGCACGCCGTTAGCGTGAAGCTTCTTGATATTCTGGTAGCCGAAATTTCTTTTGCTCCAAGCATGCTCTTTCCAAGATGGCGCTGGTGGCACTGAATCGAATAGGCACCCAATTAACTTGGTATGTACGCTATCAAGTAAATCTGATTGTTCGCTAACCCCTTGTTCATGTTTTTCGAAACTGTGGTTGAGCATTACGGCAAGTGTAGGAATATAAGCCACATTGTTGTCTAGCATGAGTTTCACAAACTCATCATCAATGG
>CAZVDU010000064.1:6691-22253 GCA_964625615.1 uncultured Pseudoalteromonadaceae bacterium
CCTGAGGGGCCAAGGTGAACATGGAGATCTGTTAATCCTGGAACAGCATATTGACCTTTTGCGTCGACAGTTCGACTTGCTTCGCTAGCTTTAATCTTCATCGTCGTGACATCGACAATAAAACCGTTGTCTATATATAAGCGTCTTAGATCGCTAAACGTTCTACTCTCAGGCTGGTAGAGTCTAACGTTATCGATACGCAAATCCATTGCATGCGCATTAATGAACAACGAAAGTAGTGTGGTGATAATTAACTGACTATAAAGGGTATGTCTATTCATGATTTAGCCTCATAAAATATTGATGGGGCTAATGTAAGTACGCTAAGGAAATCTGTCGTTCAATTGCCTTTGAATCGACACAGCAAATAGTTGAATCGACAGTTTCTTTTGGGTTTTCAATCGGCTCTATGCCCAATTACCTCTCAGCGCTCGGGTATAATTACATCATTAACGTATCTAGTTCGTCTTGTGTCTGTTTGATATCAAATGAAAGCGCAGGAGCAAAAGCAAGTTTTTCAGCCTCTAAAGCACGCTTCAACGAGTTTCCGCTAAACGCCGGAATAATCTCGCTGAGCTGCACCATTTCATTGAAGTCGCCGTTGCAATGTAGTGCGATATCACACCCTGCTGATAGCGCGCTCAAGGCACGTTCGGTCACATGCCCAGATAAGGCTTTCATGTTAATATCGTCTGTCATCAACAATCCGTCAAAGCCAATGTGTTCGCGAATGACTGTTTGAATGATTGTTGGACTTTGAGTAGCTGGATTCTTTGCATCGATCTGATCAAACACAATATGTGCAGACATAAACATGCTTTCATTGCTAAGGGCTTTGAAAGGTTCAAAATCCGAATGCATAAGTGTTTCTTGAGCAGCGTTCACGGTTGGTAAGAAGTGATGACTATCGCTGGTTGCTCTGCCATGCCCCGGTGCATGTTTAACAACGGGGGCGACACTTGCCTCTTTGAGTCCGCTAATAACCGCTTTTGCCAATGCAATGACGGCTTCGCTTGTGTCTCCGTATGCACGTTCGGTGACTATCGTTGAAGCGTTTGGTTGAGGAATGTCAACCATTGGTGCGCAATTGACGTTAATGCCTAAAGATTTTAGGTCATGACCGATGAGGCTGTAGTTGAGTTGCATTGCTCGTAAGGCTGCCTGTGGATCTCGCTGATATAACTGAGCAAAGCATGTTGGGCTGGGAGGCACTCGCCAAAAGGTCTCGGGTAATCTTGAAACACGCCCGCCTTCTTGATCGATAAGAATAACCGCATCTTCTCTTCCAATAGCTTGTTTTAAACTGTCTACCAACGCTTTAGTCTGTCTCGGGGATTCGAGGTTACGAGAAAATAAAATAAATCCCCAAGGCTTTATCTCACTGAATAAATGCTTCTCTGATGCTGTTAACTCAAGGCCTGAGCAGCCGAAAATAACGCGACTAGATCGCTCTGTCATGACAATACCAAACCAACTCCTTTAACTGATCTGACTATGTTAGCATTGTGACGCCTATTTTGTGTGACGAATCAAAACGTTGGAGATGTAGTTTATGGTGGAATCAGGTTTTTCGGCGCTCGATTGGGGTGTTGTACTGATTTACTTAGCTTTTTTGTTTGCCATTGGACGTTATTTTTCAACTCAAAACGGCAACGGGACACGAGACTATTTCCTTGGTAGTCAGAAAATGTCCTTTGGTGTCGTTGCCATTTCTGTGCTGGCTACAACGCAATCAGCAGCGACTTTTCTGGGTGGGCCTGATCAAGGTTACTCTGGTAATTTTACTTATGTGTCGAGCAATATTGGTGCTTTTATCGCAACCGCCTTTGTTGTTTTTGTTTTGTTACCCCGCTTTTACGCGTTGAAAGTGACCACTGTATATAACTTACTTGAAGAACGAATCAGTACCGGCGCAATGCGAGCTGCTGGTGGTGTTTATTTGGTTGGTCGCGTCTTTGCCAGTGGCGCCAGGCTCTATCTTGCGGCAATCGCGGTTTCGATGATTTTATTTGCTGATATTGATGTCCAAAGTATTTTCGTCTCAGCATTATTGATGACAATATTAGGGCTTTTTATAGCAGTCACGGGCGGTATTCGCTCTGTTATCTGGAGTGATTTGGCACAATTTGTACTTTACATCTCCGCAGCAATCGTTGCATTTTATAGCTTAATAACTTACATGGATGCTGATTACAACACCATGCTGGCTGCATTGGAGAATGCGCCTACTGGCTTAGATGCTGTATTTCAGAATAAGTTGACATTTTTCGATCTGAGCTTAGATTTTTCTAAGCCGTTTACTTTATTGTCTATCGTGTTGGGTATTACCCTATTGTTGATCGGAAATTATGGGCTGGATCAGGATACGACTCAGCGATTGTTGACGTGTAAGAATGCCAACGAAAGCGGTAAAGCACTATTCCTGTCAGCTATTATCGCCGTGCCTGTAGGCTTTCTTTTCGTCGCTATAGGCCAATTACTTTATTTGTTTTATCAGCGTCCAGATTTGATGTCTCATGAGGCAGCTACCCAAGTCAGTCACCTATTCGAAGGTGAACGTGTTACTGTCTTTATGTTTTATATCCTCAATGAGATGCCATCTGGCCTAAAAGGACTAATGACGGTAGGCGTCATATCTGCATCCATCTCTACGCTAAATTCTGGTATCAACTCGATGGCCTCGGTTGTTATCCATGATTTCTATGAGCCTCTAATAGCAGTAAAGGCAAATAAGAGTGAGTCACATTTGGTGTTCGCTGGTAGGGTAGCAACGGTACTTGTAGCCTTGCTGTTGTTGATTATGTCGATGCTTTGTTTTTATTGGCAACAGTATACTGACATGCCATTGTTAGATTTTGCATTGTCAGTCATGGTGTTTGCATATTCTGGACTGCTTGGTGTTTTCTTTGTTGTTGTTTTTACTAATAGAGGCTCCCCTCTTTCCGTGTACCTCGCTCTAGCAACCGGTTTTATGGTTTCTATCCTTCTGCAATCTTATGTTGTGGATTTATTGGCATTACCAACAAAGCTTGGGGTACTGGCCTTCACGTGGAAGCTTTGCATTGGAACATGTTTAGCATTTCTCGTCTGTTTTTCTGGAAAATCATCGAAGAGGGGTAGTCACTCCTCATGAACGAAAACCTTAATTCGGAAAGCTGACTTTTCCCATGCTCACACTGGGTAGGTTTATTTGTTGGTTTTCAAATGTGTGTGCTGAGCCTGCCAGGCACTCATTGGCTAGCAGCGCAAATAGGACTGCTTCTTTTGCATCTGGGTGTATGTTAAGGCTTTCAGTGGTCTTTAGTGTTAATTTAGGGTGTATTTGTAGAATGTTGTCAATCAATAAAGGGTTGTGAATGCCGCCGCCACTGGCATAAACAACCATTTGGTCAATAGGTGTGGGGCACCTCAACAACGCCTGAGCAATAACCTCTGCTGAAAAGTAGTTTAATGTCGCCATACAATCACTGTTATTGATTTTATCGCATAGAGCTTGGCTTTTTGCACGTCTTAAGTAGTCCAAATTAAATAATTCTGGTCCTGTTGTTTTTGGGAAATCATCACGTAAGAAAGTGTTGTCATGCAGCGCTTTCAATAAATCATGATTAACCTTACCTTTTGATGCAATAGATGAGTCTTTGTCGAAAAACTGTTTAGGATTAATGGCATGTGCCAAGGCGTCCATCATAGTATTTCCTGGCCCAATGTCTGTGCTAAATGTCTGGTTAATGTTGCGTGAGTTAGGTAAATAGGTGAGATTGGCTATACCACCAATGTTTAACATGACGCGATCTTCTTTGGCATTAGAAAACATCAGGTAGTCACCATACATAACCAAAGGTGCACCTTGTCCTCCCGCTGCAATATGTTTCTGCCTGAAATCACTTAAGGTTATAATGCCTGTTCTATGCGCGATGTGATCACCATCACCAATTTGCAGCGTTGCATTAGGCATACCTTTTATTTGATGGTGATCGATTGGGCTGTGATAGATGGTTTGACCATGACTGGCAATACAGTCGATATTCTCCGCTTGCAGGTTTTGGTCATTAACAAACCTAGCAACCATATCGCCATGCACTCTACCCACCCAAGCATTCATCAACGTGAGGTGTTGTATATCTCCTTGTTTCTTAGAGAAAACTTGACGGATATTTTGCCTGTATGCTTCATCATATTCATAAGTTTTAAATGCTAGTACAGTAATTTGCGTATCAATGCCTGAGCCTGTTAATTTGCATAGAGCAAGATCTAAACCATCCAGAGATGTGCCACTCATTAGGCCAATAATAAGGCGATGGGGCTTATTCGAACTTTGGTAGAGTTTTTGGACGTCTGAGTGCATATTAGGACTGTTAATGTTTCTAATTTAGGCCTTGTTTGTCTGCGAGTGTATGACTTTTATAGATGGTTATACAACATAATGAACCAAAACCTAACCTAAGTGACTCTTTATACTAAAGGATAACTTTATCTAAATCATGTGTGTGGAAAGCTAACAATTGTCTATTTTTTATAGGCTTAAACTACTTTTTTTGGGTAAAAAGCTAGGTTTTTAGTTGTTATTTTGCTCTAATCAGATATGAATAATTAAATCAACAATTTACGCTTATGCAATCGGGTTGGAAACAGTTTTTAAAGCAGCGATTCGCTAGTACTTCTCAGTATTATTGTCTCGGTATTCATTTTTGCCGTAAAGGGTTGACGATCTCTGCTTTTAAGTCCTCTGGAGAAAAACCTGTTTGGGTGATGCAACACTTCATCGATATCGAACGATGGCAAGCTGATCTGGAAACTTGGGTCAAGCAAAAAAAACTTAATAATACACCAACTTTTGTTTTTCTCGCGACAGAGCATTATGAAATGGTGCAAGTCGACAAACCTTCTGTTGCTGACGAAGAAATAGCTCAAGCATTGCGTTGGAGCATAAAAGATATAGTTGTACTTGAAGGTGAACTGGTGGTTGACTATTTTGAGTTGCCTGCACAGCCCGCAGGTGGCAATAAGGTCAATGTTGTTGCAACAAAAGCAGACGTTATCCGAAGTGTCAGTGAAGGTGTTATAGGAAGTGAACTTAGGTTAAGCCAGGTAACGGTTGCTGAGTTGGCGCCTTGTGACATTCTTGCCGACTATCCAGAACCATGTGTCTCCATTTCTCAGGAAGCAGGGCAAGATATTTGCCTTAGTATAGTAAAAGACGGGCAGTTATATTTCAGTCGTCGATTGCGTGGTTACGAGAACATTAAGAGCTTCTCTCCAGAAGAGTTAAAAATGGGCAGCGTTGATAATCTGACGCTAGAAGTCCAGCGCTCTATGGACTATTTCGAAAGCCAGCTAAGACAAGCACCTATTAAGAAGATTGTCGTGAATGTCGATAGCCCCCACTTAGATGCTATCTGTAATATTATGCGCGAATTAACACTTATTGATGTTATGCCACTGCAATATGCATTTGATATTGAAGAGTCTATAGAACTGAAATCTGCTTTTCTTTGCGGGCTTGCAGCGGCGTCTGCAAATAAATTAATGGAAGCGAAAGTATGAAGAATCGCGTTAATTTATTTACAGATGAATTTAAGCCAAAACGAATACTTATTACATTGGGATTTGCTGGTGTTATCTGGTCTGTTGCTGCGATGGTCATTGCTATATCAACTTTTTTCGCTTATTCAACCTGGCGCACCTCAGCTGACGTTGCGGAACCTTTCGCTTCTTCTTATGATGAAAAGCAAAGTATGATCAGGGTTTTGACTGATGCAAGAGATAATAGGCTGAATGATGAAACATTGATGCTTCAAATCGATACTTTACAAAAGCAATTGAGAGCACGTGTGCTGTTGATTAATGAGCTGGAAAAGAAAGAGCAGCTCAAAAACCAAGGTTTTTCTTCGTTGTTGCATGATTTGGCAGCTAATCATCAAGACGGCGTGTGGCTAAAGAGAATTCGAGTCTCAGAGCAACAATTACAGTTGATGGGGGGCACTGCGAATGCAGCTGCTGTGCCGCATTGGATAAAAAACCTTAAACAAGCCGATTACTTTACTGGTAAGAAATTTGCTGGTGCAACTATGTATCGTGATGAGCTTGATGTACTTCAATTTGAGATAGGTGCTCAGCTAACACCATTGATAAATGGAGCCGAGACTAATGAATAGACTCGAGCTTCTCAATGAGAAATTTAACACTCTCAACTTGCGAGAGCGTTCATTGGTTATTTTGTCTGGGGTGATTGTTATTATCGCTTTAGGTTATGTACTGGCGATAGAGCCTTTTTATCTCAAAAGTGATGTATTAAAACGACAAACAGTGCAGCGCCAACAAGATATTACTCGCTTTGAGGAGCAGATATCAGCACTTGAGAAGTCATTAGCTGATGATCCAGATGAACCGCTTAAACAGCGAGTTAGTGAGATCAGTGAAGATATTCGAGCCTTAGATAAACAGCTCGAAAACCACACTTTCGATTTGATTCCACCGAGTGCGATGTCAGACGTATTAGAGCAGGTGCTTAGTCGTACACAGGGGTTGAAGTTAGTTGAGCTGTCTTCTATAGCACCAGAACAGTTATTGACACCTGAAGAAGAATCAAATGAATCAGATCCAGAAACTGCACCACAAGTTTTACTTTACCAACATGGTGTGAAGATAGTCGTTGAGGGAAGTTATTTTGATGTACAACGTTATTTGAGTGATATAGAGCAATTAGAGTGGCGTTTTTATTGGCGCCAGTTTGACTATCTGGTCGAGGAGCACCCATCAGCACGTGTCCATATTGAACTCTATACTGTTAGTACTAGCGAAGCATTTATAGGAGCTTAGCAGTGAAGACATTAAATATATCGTTTCAGCTAACCGTATTTGGGGCATTATGTTTGTTGCTTGCGGAAAGTGCTGCAGCTCAAAATAGGGTGCTGCCAGACCCAACAAAACCTCCTGTGGTTGTTAGTGAAGAGGTTGTCATGAGTGATGATGGGCAAATATCGGGTGCCGTGAAATTGTCTGCTATTTTTATTCGACCAAGCAATCGCTCTGCCGTTATTAATAATGATACCGTGGTTGAAGGACAGATATGGAACGGTATGGAAGTGGTGGCAATACATCCTGAAAAAGTTGTACTAAAGAATGAGAGCGGTACTCAGGAACTGATACTCAATGACGTTATAATAAAAAGAGACGCGCAGAATGAATTTTAATCGCCTGGCTATTACCATTTTATGTGTAACACTCTGGGGTTGTCAGTCCAAGCCAGAGCTTGAACTTGTTGGTGCATTAGACAAGTCGTTAGAAGAAATGGAGCAGCAACAGGAAAAAGCATTGCAAGAAGTGCCGGATGCTGTGACGCAGGCGTTACTGCCTACTACAGACAGTGAAAGCAGTGAATCAGGGCTTTTCGGTGAAACCAAGTTCGATATCAAAGCCGATCAAGTTGAAGCACGTGCATTCTTTGCAAATTTAGTCAACGGTAGTCCATACAGTGTGGCTATTCATCCAGAAGTTCAAGGCCAAATAACACTCGACTTGAAGCAAGTCCCTCTTTCTGAAGTGTTTGAATTAGTGTCTGATCTTTATGGGTATGATATTCAACGAAAGCGTAACGTATATCGTGTGTTTCCGGCAGGTATGCGCACCGAAACATTTACTGTCAATTACCTTCAGTTACAACGCATTGGTTTAACACAAAGTAGTGTCACATCGGGTGGTGTAACTCAGACCGGTGGAGGCGCCAATGGTAATAATAATGCAGGTGGTGGTTTTGGTAATAACAATAATAATTTTAGCGGCAATAATTTAGGAGGGAATAATTCTCTAAATGGGGGCGGTAACCAAGGTAATCTTGGTAACAACAATGTAAATGGGACCAATATATCCACGATCACAGAGACGGATTTTTGGGCGAATTTAGAAGAAACATTAAAAGCCCTTATCGGTGAAGAAGGTGGGCGTGTCGTTGTTGTTTCACCACAATCCGGTTTAGTCACTGTGCGCGCTATGCCCGATGAAATTCGAACCGTGAAGACATTCCTCAATACAACCGAAGAAAACGTACAGCGACAGGTAATCCTTGAAGCACGCATTCTTGAAGTTGCGCTAGAAGATGGTTATCAGCAAGGTATAAATTGGACGCAAATCTTAACCAATTCTGGCAGTACAGACTTCCAGTTTTCTCAAACTGCTGCGGCCTTAGGTAATGACATCAGTGCTCAGCTTGGTGGTGTAACGAGCTTAGCGTTTGTCAACCAAGATTTTAGCGGAGTCATTAACCTTTTATCGACCCAAGGTAATGTACAAGTTCTCTCTAGCCCAAGAGTGACAGCGACGAATAATCAAAAGGCCATCATTAAAGTGGGTGATGACCAATACTTCGTCACTGACATTTCGAATCAAAGCACCATCACTGCGGCAGCAACACAAACAACACCAGATATCGAACTAACACCGTTCTTTTCTGGGATTGCATTAGATGTTACGCCACAAATTGATGAACTTGGAAACGTGATGCTGCATGTACACCCATCGGTGATCGAAACGCAGGAACAAGAGCGTGTTATTACGCTCAACCAAGAGCAATTTATTTTGCCACTTGCCATGAGTAATATCCGTGAGTCGGATACTGTGATTCAAGCACGTTCAGGCGAGATTGTTGTTATTGGGGGCCTTATGCAGTCCATTATTGAGACAACAAACTCCAAAACACCTTTTCTTGGGAGTATCCCTGGTTTAGGTGAATTATTTAAAAGTCGTCGAGAGGTAGAGGTTAAGAAAGAGCTGATTATCTTGATAAAACCTACGGTTGTTGGAGCCGATACATGGAAAAAAGAATTAAAGAAAAGTCGAGAACATTTAGCTGATTGGTTATACGTGAACTAAAGCCATGTATTTGTATCACTTTGGGTTGAAAGAGTTACCTTTTACGCTGACACCAAATACCAGCTACTTTTTTGGTTTGCCTAGCCATAAGGAAGCGTTGCAAGTTCTTAAAACGGCGCTTCAAACTGGCGAGGGCTTTATTAAAGTAACAGGTGAAGTCGGCACAGGTAAAACGCTCATATGCCGTAAATTGCTCAATGAGTTGCCTGATCATTTTGGTTTGGCTTATTTACCGAACCCTAACTTATCGCCTGATGAGTTGCGCAGAGAAGTTGCAGCGGAGCTAGGAGTAAAAATAGATGGTGATGTAAATCAGCAAGAATTTACACGCCTAATACACGAGCGGCTGATTCAAATTAATCGAGCTAACAAATCGGTTGTACTTATTATTGATGAAGCGCAGGCGTTACCTAACGAAAGTATTGAAGCGTTAAGGCTGTTTACTAATTTAGAAACAGAATCAAGAAAACTGATTCATGTCGTGCTATTTGGTCAGCCTGAATTAAACGAAAAACTGAATTTACCTGAATTAAGACAATTAAAGCAACGAATCACTTTTAGTTACGAGCTGAAGGCAATGGATCTCGATCAGCTTAAACAGTATGTTAAGCATAGAATGGCTGTTGCAGGCTTTAAAGGTGGTGAAGCGTTTAGTGATCGATGCTGTAAGAAGCTCTATAAGGCAACGCGAGGTACCCCTAGGTTGGTTAACGTATTATGTCATAAGGCTTTGATGCTTGCTTATGGTGAAGGTAAAAGTCACGTTAGTCATCATCATGTTGTGTTAGCCATTAAAGATACCGAAGCTACTTTTGTCTCTAGCCACAAGCTACTTTGGCTCAGTTGTGCTTTGTTAGTCGTTGTTGCCATGGTAGGTGTTGGCAGTTTTTATTTTTATCCAGAGGTTTGGGCATGAGTGTCGTCAATAAAATGCTCAATGATTTAGAAAACCGAGACCAGAACTCGGGCATATCGGCGGATTATCAGCCACCAGAGAAACGTAAATTGCCCTTAACTTGGATTATTGCCATAGTGATATTTGTGGCCATCGGTGGAGCATTTGCTTACTGGCAGTTTTCCTCAGAATGGTTTGGTCAGCAAGAAACAAATACTGTCCGTTCGTCGTTACCTGTTGCAGCAAATAACCAAACTAGTCAAGTGGCTGAGCAAACGGGAGGTGATCAGGATAATGAGAGAGGAGTTACTTCAGCTAACCAACAATCGAGCATTGATGAGTCAGCACTTTCAGATCTTGCACAGATAGCACAAAAGGAAACACAGCGTATTAGAAACAGTGAACCTTCTCCAGTGGAAAGCGCTGTAACAGAACGTAATGAAGACTCTATGTTAACGGCTATGGAAAGTAAGACTCCAGCTACATCTGACGAAGTGATGGAAGCAACAGCATCGTCAACAAAAGCCATGATCGATAAAGAAATGAAGGCTCAAACTGATAACGTTGAGCCGGAGCTAGTAATCAGTAACCAAATCGTTAATGTGTCTAGTGACGGCGATTCAGTCACTACGAATATTGATAGTAAACCGGAGCTTCTAGAAGATGAGCCTGCAGAAGCTCGTACAGTTATGGCAATCAAGCCATCGGGTGATGCTGAACCAGACGCTTTGAAGCTTTCAGCACAAAAGGCACTAGCAGATAAAGACGCGCCTAAAGCTATTGAATTATTGAGCAAAATTCTGAACGAGCAACCCGAGAATGTGAATGCCCGAAAACAACTGGCTTCACTTTTATTTGCTAATCGTGAATCAGGTAAAGCAGAAACGCTCCTACAATATGGGCTACAGCAAAATGCACAACAACATGATATACGATTGATGCTCGCCCGACTTTATCAGCAAAACGAGAGATATGCTGATGCATTAACACTGCTACAAGCTGTTTCGCCTGACGCGACACTTAATATTGATTATTACAATCAGCGTGCATCACTTTCCCAACGGTTGAATGACTTTAAACAGGCCAGTCAAGATTACCAAATACTAGCAAACATAGAGCCAGGCGAAGCAAAGTGGTGGTTGGGGATGGGAGTGTCTGCCGACAGGTTAAACGAGCGCAACACTGCTATTACGGCCTATACAAAGGCACTATCACTTAATCAACTGGACTCACGTGTAACGGCCTTTATGCAAGAACGTTTACGTGGATTAGGGAGATAATATGCAGCCTAAGTTAAAAATGCGTTTGGGTGATTTGCTTGTTCATGAGAACGTTATCTCGGCTGAACAGTTGCAGCAAGCATTGACTTCTCAGAAAGAGACTGGGCGAAAGTTAGGCCACACACTCGTTGATTTACAGATGGTCACCGAAGGGCGATTGCTGAGCTTTTTAGCACAGCAGCTCAATGTGCCGCTTATTGATATTTCTCAGAAACAGTTAGCGACAGCGACAGTTAAGTTACTACCAGAGGTACAAGCCCGCCGTTTTAGAGCACTTGTCTTAGAAGATTTAGGCGATAAATTATTGGTCGGCATGAGTGATCCTGCCGACCTTGCATCATTAGATGCTATTAGTAATATCCTCCCTAAGCCTGTCACTGTTGCCGTGGTTCAAGAATCTCAGCTTCTGAATGCTTACGACAATGTTTATCGACGTACAGACGATATCGTTGCGTTCGCGAAAGAGTTGGGTGAAGAAACATCTGAAGATGGTGACTTTGAATTTATAACCGGTGCCACTGGCGAACAAGATACAGCTGTTGCTCGTTTGTTGCAGTCCATTTTTGAAGATGCAGTGCAAACAAAAGCGTCTGATATTCACATTGAGCCAGATGAAGGTATGCTTCGCATTCGTCAACGTGTTGATGGTGTACTGCAAGAAAATACAATACCTGAACGTAATATTGCCTCTGCACTTGTATTACGCCTTAAGTTGATGTCTGGACTTGATATTTCAGAACGACGATTACCTCAAGATGGCCGTACGCAAATCAAAATTAAAGGTCATGCGATCGATGTACGTGTATCGACTATGCCTGTGCAAAATGGTGAATCGGTGGTTATGCGTTTGTTGGATCAATCGGCGGGTGTTTTGACGCTAGAGCAGACGGGTATGCCTTCAACCATGTTACAGCGCTTCCGTAAACTATTACATCGCCCCCATGGCATGATATTGGTTACAGGCCCAACAGGTTCAGGTAAAACAACAACATTGTACGGTGCTCTGAGTGAACTGAACCAAGCGGCTGTCAAAATCATTACCGTAGAAGATCCCGTTGAATACCGTTTACCACGTATTAATCAAGTCCAAACAAACAAGAAGATTGGATTAGATTTCGCGGGTGTTTTGCGAACCACTTTACGTCAGGACCCTGATATCATCATGGTTGGTGAGATGCGAGATCATGAAACCGTTGAGATTGGCTTACGTGGTGCCTTAACAGGTCACTTAGTTCTATCAACATTGCATACAAACGATGCGGTTAGTAGTGCTATTCGTCTCCTTGATATGGGCGCGCCCGGATATTTAGCTGCTAGCTCACTGAGAGCGATTGTTGCACAGCGACTGGTTCGGCGTAATTGCGACAATTGCCAAGCTGACTATCAACCTAACGCTGAGGAACAAGTGTGGTTATCGAGCCTCGATCGTGAGTTGTCTAATGCACAGTTTAAGCGAGGCACAGGTTGCCAGAACTGTAATCATACGGGATACAGAGGTCGTGTAGGTGTCTTTGAGTTGTTAGAAATGACTGAAAGCATGATGAATGCGCTTAAAAATAATGACACAACAGCATTTAGTCAGGTGGCAAAGCTCAGTCCAGGATATTCTCCTTTGGCAAAAATGGCCTTAACTTACGCTAAAATGGGTATTACTTCCGTTGAAGAAGTGCTCAAATTGATTGAAATGGTTGCAGAAGAGCAAGTTATTGAAGAAGTATCGCCCGAAGCGTCGTCCGAAACAGCAGGAAATAACACAGAATTAGCCTTGGAGACAGATAGCGATGGCTAAGTTTAGTTATACAGCCCGCACCTCGAATGGCGCATTGACCAGTGGTACTCTGGAAGCTGTGGATCAAAATGCAGCTGCACAAATGTTGTTTAATCGTAGCGTGACGCCTGTTGATATTAAGCCTCAGGCAGCGGCAAATGCCTCTGACAACAATAACGCAGAAGACGAATCTGTGTCGTTTTTTGTTCGAAATGTCACGCTTGAAGATCTTGTTATCTTTTCTCGGCAAATGTATTCGTTGGCGAAGTCGGGTATTCCTATTTTACGTTCGGTGAATGGTTTAGCTGATACAACTAACTCAAAACGGATGCAGATTGCGCTCAGAGATGTTGTGAAACAGTTAGAGAGAGGCCGGAATTTATCGAGCGCATTAAATGCTCATCCCCACATCTTTAATCAGCTCTTTATCAGTATTGTGCATGTTGGGGAGAATACGGGTAATCTCGATCAAGCCTTTTTACAGCTCTCTGAGTATCTTGAACGTGAGCAAGAAACGCGTAAACAAGTGAAATCAGCTACTCGTTATCCTATGTTTGTTTTGATTGCTATTGTCATTGCGTTGGTTGTGATGAATATATTTGTCATTCCTACTTTCGCTAGCTTATTTTCTAGGCTAGGTGCGGATTTACCTGTGATGACCAAGTTCCTGATTGGCATGTCGAATGTTTTCGTTAATTACTGGCATATTATGCTAGGTGTTTTGATTGCTGGTATTTTTGCCTTGAAACGTTACTTGAATACAGAAAATGGGCGTTATCGTTGGGATAGAATGCAGTTAAGGTTACCCGCAGTTGGCAGTATTATTGAGCGGAGCTTATTAGCACGTTTTTCGCGTAGCTTCTCTATGATGGTAGCTGCTGGTGTTCCTATGACCAGTGCTTTGAACCTTGTCGCTGACGCTGTCTCTAACTCTTATATGGCTGACAAAATAATCGGTATGCGATTGAGCATCGAAAAAGGTGAAAGTTTATCGCGAGTGGCTTTGGCGAGTGGCTTGTTTACCCCGTTGGTTTTACAGATGATTAATGTTGGTGAAGAGACAGGTCGAGTCGATGAATTACTTGCTGACTCTGCTGAATATTATGAACGTGAGGTTGATTACGATTTGAAGTCGCTTACGTCAAAAATTGAGCCTATGTTGATCGGCGTAGTTGCTGTTATGGTTTTGGTGTTGGCGTTAGGTATATTTACGCCAATGTGGGATTTAATGGGAGCATTTCGTGGTGGCTAAAAGTGATCATAATCGCCCAGGTTTATTTTTAAACTGTGTGATTATTATTGCTTTTTTTACGCTAATAGGCACTTTGGTTTGGTACGTTTACGAAAGTGAACCTGATATCGAAAAGGCTGCTATGGAAGCCTTGTCGAAACAATTTGCGACGAGCGTTACCAATGCGCATTGGCAATGGCGTGCTGAGGGTGAGCCGAATCGTATCGTGTTGGTACACTACGATAATGATGGAAGAGAAACTAACAGGCGTCCAATAGAAATGGGGCACTTAGGCTACCCGAGAGTGGAGCCTAGTAGTATGGGCTGTGGTAAGTTATGGCGAATGGTATTGGATATGCCGTTGAGCCTGAATCGATTGAAAGTGTATGCCGAGTATTACGACGGTATAGCGATAACAGACAACATACTCGATTCGTATTGTCGTTATCGTATATTAAATGGGCCAATGTTTGATTATAAAATTTATCGTGGCCAGATAGAAAAGTAGTGCAAGACTCTAAGGGCGAAAGGCTCTAGAGACTGTGATGTTTTTGAACGATGTTTTGAGGATGCAATGATGCGTAAATCGACCCAAGCTGGTTTCTCGCTAATAGAGCTGGTGATTGTGGTAATTATATTAGGTTTATTGGCTGCGACAGCGTTGCCTCGCTTTTTAGACGTCACTGAAGATGCTGAGGACGCGACCACAGAAGGTGTTGCTGGTGGTTATGCGACGGGTGTTGGCTTAATTCGGGCGCAATGGGAATTAGAAGGCCGGCCACAAGATAATGGCGGTGCGAACGCAACCTTCGTTACAGTTGGTGGTATTCAGATTGCTGTAGATAGAGATACAGGTTATCCGACGGGCTCACTATTGAACGATAATAGCTCTGAAGATATACAAATCACATCAGCCGATTGTGAGAGTATTTTTAATCTCATTTTACAAAGTGCACCGACAATCAGTGATAACTTCGCTGATGCACCTTTTGAAAACTTCCGTTACTTCACTAATGTGAGTAACGGAACTGGCTCAGAAGGAAACGATGTATGCTTTTATTATTTGACCCAAACGATTCGGAATGTGGTGATACAACCAACAGATACGACATTAGGTAACGGTTTCTTATATGACCCACGTATTGGGCAAGTAGTTGTTTTTAGTAATAATCAGTAGTACGACTAAAAGACAATAGATTATAGATGATTAATATTTGATGCTTTAAAGGTATAAACATCACTAAGTTTAGGGATTTGTTTGCGAGTTTTTATTTTAACATTGAGGAAGTACCCATGAAAAAGCCACAACAACAAAAAGGTTTTACATTAATCGAGCTGATCATAGTGATCATTATATTAGGTATCTTGTCTGTAACGGCCGCGCCTCGCTTTTTGGATCTTACTGAAGATGCGAGAGAATCAACTGTTGAAGGTGTGTTAGGTGCAGTACGAGCAGCTTCGCAGATCGGGCGCTCTGCCTTTTTAGTACGTGGCGTTGATGAAAACCAAACGATTGAAGG